>NZ_BAAALF010000009.1:17396-76218 GCF_039528135.1 Kitasatospora nipponensis
CCCGCGCCCGCCCCCCCCCCCCCCTGTCCCGTGCGCGCACCGCTCAGCGCGGCAGCATCCGGGCGGCCTCGACCGCCCAGTAGGTGAGGATCTGCTCGGCACCGGCCCGGCGGATCGAGGTCAGCGACTCGATGATGGTGCGCTCCCGGTCGATCCAGCCGTTCGCGGCGGCCGCCTCGACCATCGCGTACTCGCCCGAGATCTGGTACGCCGCCACCGGCACCGGCGAGCGGTCGGCGACCTGGCGCAGGATGTCCAGGCACGGCATGGCCGGCTTGACCATCACCAGGTCGGCCCCCTCGGCGAGGTCGAGCTCCAGCTCGCGCAGCGCCTCGCGGGCGTTGGCCAGGTCCTGCTGGTAGGTCTTGCGGTCGCCCTTGAGCGAGGAGGCGACCGCCTCGCGGAAGGGACCGTAGAGGGCCGAGGCGTACTTGGCGGTGTAGGCCAGCACGGCGACGTCCTGGTGGCCGGCCGCGTCCAGCGCCCGGCGGACCACGCCGACCTGGCCGTCCATCATCCCGGAGGGGCCGACCATGTGGACCCCGGCCTCGGCCTGCACCACGGCCATCTCGGCGTAGCGCTCCAGGGTGGCGTCGTTGTCCACGCTGCCGTCCGCCGCCAGCACGCCGCAGTGGCCGTGGTCGGTGAACTCGTCCAGGCAGAGGTCGGACATCACCACCAGCTGGTCGCCGACCTCGGCGACCACGTCCCGGATGGCCAGCTGCAGGATGCCCTGCGGGTTGGTGCCCTCGGAGCCGGCCGCGTCCTTGTGCTGCGGCACGCCGAAGAGCATCAGCCCGCCGATGCCGGCCTCGGCCGCCTCCACCGCCGCCTTGCGCAGCGTGTCGCGGGTGTGCTGGACCACGCCCGGCATCGAGGAGACCGGGACCGGCTCGCTGATGCCCTCCCGCACGAAGACGGGCAGGATCAGCTCGGCCGGGTGCAGCCGGGTCTCCGCCACCAGTCTGCGCACCGCCGGGGTGGTGCGCAGCCGGCGCGGACGGGCGGACGGGAAGTCGGACATGCTTTCCTCCGGGGAACGGGTGTCAGCGCGCCTTGCGACGGGAGCCGGGACGGCGCTCGCTGGGCCGGTACACCGGTTCGCCGGCCGAGGTGGCCGCGTCCCGGCGACCCGCACCGAAGTCCGCCAGGGCCTGGGCCAGCGCGGAGGCGGACGGCGCGGGGGCCATCACGTCGACCCGCAGGCCGTGCTCCTCGGCGGTCTTGGCGGTGGCCGGACCGATGCAGGCGATGATCGTGACGTTGTGCGGCTTGCCGGCGATGCCGACCAGGTTGCGCACGGTCGAGGACGAGGTGAAGAGCACCGCGTCGAAGCCGCCGCCCTTGATCGCCTCGCGGGTCTCGGCCGGCGGGGGCGAGGCGCGCACGGTCCGGTAGGCCGTCACGTCGTCCACCTCCCAGCCGAGCTCGACCAGGCCGGCCACCAGGGTCTCGGTGGCGATGTCGGCGCGCGGCAGCAGGACCCGGTCGATCGGGTCGAAGACCGGGTCGTAGGGCGGCCAGTCGTCCAGCAGGCCGGCCGCGGACTGCTCGCCGGAGGGCACCAGGTCGGGCTTGACGCCGAAGTCCACCAGGGCCTGCGCGGTGGTCTCGCCGACCGCCGCGACCTTGATGCCGGCGAACGCCCGGGCGTCCAGGCCGTACTCCTCGAACTTCTCGCGCACCGCGCGGACCGCGTTGACCGAGGTGAAGGCGATCCACTCGTAGCGGCCGGTGACCAGGCCCTTGATCGCCCGCTCCATCTGCTGCGGGGTGCGCGGCGGCTCGACCGCGATGGTCGGCACCTCCTGCGGCACCGCGCCGTAGGAGCGCAGCTGCTCGGACAGGCCGGTGGCCTGCTCCTTGGTGCGCGGCACCAGGACGTTCCAGCCGAACAGCGGCTTGGTCTCGAACCAGGAGTGCGACGAGCGGTGCGCGACCTGCTCGCCCACCACGGCTATCACCGAGGTGGCCGGGTCGACCGGGGCCGAGACCGGCGAGGGCAGCACTCGGGCGGCCTTCAGGTCGGCCGCGATGGCGGCCAGCGTGGAGGTGAAGGTGCGCTGGCGGGTGGTGGTGCCCGACAGGGTCGCGCAGAGCGCGGCGTCCGGCTTGCGGCCGTGCGTGACCAGCGCGGCGGCGGTGGCCGGCAGCTGGCCCAGCGTGGTGCGCACCACCAGGGTGGTCTCGGGGGCGCCGAGGTCGACCAGGGCGCCGGCCAGCAGGGCCGAGCCGTCCACGAAGCGCACGTCGGCGCCGTTGCTGCCGCGCAGCGGGACGCCGGCGTAGGCGGGCACGCCCACCGACTGCGCGACGCCGGGGATCACCTCGAAGGCGATCCCGGCCTTGGCGCAGAGCAGCATCTCCTCGGCCGCGCGGCCGTCCAGGCCCGGGTCGCCGTCGACCGTGCGGACCACGTGCTTGCCGGCCTGCACCGCGTCGGCGACCAGCTTGGCCAGCGAGGCGGCGTCGTCGCCGCCGATGTCGAGCGGCGCCGACTCCCCCTCGACCGCGCCGGGCGTGCGCAGTTGCACGCCCTCGGGGCAGTGCGTGCGCACGGCGACGGCGGTCAGCGGGTCGGCGATCAGGATGTCGGCCGAGGCCAGCACCTCGACCGCGCGCAGGGTCAGCAGCCCCGGGTCTCCCGGACCGGCACCCAGGAAGGTGCAGCGTCCGGACCGGTCGGCGGTGGCGGTGGGGCTCATCGGGCTCGCTCCCCCATCAGAGTGGCCGCTCCGCCGGCGAGCAGCCGCTCGGCGAGCGCGAGGCCAAGGGCCCGTGCCTGCCGTTCGACCGTCTCGTGGGACGCGAGCGGGCCAGTGGTGGACATCGTCAGCAGGGTGGCGCCGTCGACGGTACCGACGACGCCCTCCAGCCGCAGTTCTCTCTCGCCGCTCCACCGGGCCAGTGCGGCGACCGGGGCGGAGCAGCCTGCCTCCAGGGCGGCCAGCAGGGCACGCTCCGCGACGACGGCGGCGCGGGTGGGGGCGTGGTCGAGCGCACCGAGGGCGGCGGCCAACTCGGTGTCGTCGGCCCGGCACTCGAGGGCGAGGGCGCCCTGGCCGGGGGCCGGCAGCATCAGCGCGGGGTCGAGGTGCTCGCTGATCTCGGCGGACCGGCCGAGCCGGTTGAGGCCGGCGGTGGCCAGCACCACCGCGTCCAGCTCGCCGGCGTGCACGAAGCCGATCCGGGTGTCCACGTTGCCGCGGATCGGGACGGTCTCGACCTCGACGCCGCGGGCCGCGGCCCAGGCGTTCAGCTGGGCCATCCGGCGCGGGGAGCCGGTGCCGATCCGCACCGCGCGCCCGGCGCACTTCTCGGTCAGGCCCTCCAGGTCCAGGCCCTCCCGGGCGACCAGGGCGTCGCGGACGTCCTCGCGCTCGGGCACCGCGGCCAGGCACAGGCCCGCCGGGTCGGCGGTCGGCAGATCCTTGAGCGAGTGCACGGCGAAGTCGATGCGGCCCGCGAGCAGCGCGTCGCGCAGGGCGGAGACGAAGACCCCGGTCCCGCCGATCTGCGCCAGGTGCTCGCGGGAGGTGTCGCCGTAGGTGGTGATCTCCACCAGCTCCACCGGGCGGCCGGTGCGGCGCGTCACCTCGGCCGCGACCATGCCCGACTGGGCCATCGCCAGCGCGCTGCGCCGGGTGCCCAGTCGCAACGGTATCGTTTCGGCGTCCAACTGGCCCTGCTGCGTGCTCAGTTGACCATTCATAGCGTGATCATCCCGGTCGTGCTGGTGGTCGAGAAGGTGGTTCATCGCGCAGCCCCGCCCGCGAGACTACCGGTGACGGGTTGCGCCTGGGGTCCCACCGGCGTGCCGGAGACCGCGTGCACCGCCCCCGGATCGAGGTCGAACAGCTCGCGCAGGGCGTCCGCGTAGGAGGCGCCGCCGGGTTCGGCGGCCAGCTGCTTGACCCGCACGGTGGGTGCGTGCAGCAGCTTGTCGACCACCCGGCGCACGGTCTGCGCGACCTCGGCGCTGGAGCGGTCGTCCAGATCGGGCAGTCGGGACTGCAGGCGGGCCAGCTCGGCGCCGACCACCTCGGAGGCCATCGCCCGCAGGGCGACCACCGTCGGGGCGATCCGCGCGGCCCGCTGGGCGGCGCCGAAGGCGGCCACCTCGTCGGCCACGATGCCGCTGACCGCGTCCACGTCGCCGGCGCCGGGGGTGGCCGCGTCGGCCTCGGAGAGCGACTCCAGGTCGACCAGCAGCGCGCCGGGCAGCTCGTGCACCGCGTGGTCCACGTCGCGCGGCATCGCCAGGTCGAGGAAGGCCAGCGGCTGCGCGCCGGCACGCAACGCCACCGCGGTGGCCACGTCGGCGGCGGCGATCACCACGCCGGCCGAGCCGGTGCAGGAGATCACCAGGTCCACGTCGGCCAGCGCCTGCGGGACCTTGGCGAAGTCGACGGTGCGCGCGCCCAGGCTCTGCGCGAGGCGCTCGGCCCGCTCGGGCGTGCGGTTGGCGATCACCAGGTCGGACACGCCCGCCCGGGACAGCGTGGCGGCGGCCAGCGAGCTCATCGAGCCGGCGCCGACCACCAGGGCCCGCTTGCCGGCGATCTCGCCGGCCCCCGCGGCCACCAGCTCCAGGCCGAAGGTGACCAGCGACTGGCCGGCCTTGTCGATCCCGGTCTCGCTGTGCGCGCGCTTGCCGACCCGCAGGGCCTGCTGGAAGAGCTCGTTGAGACCGCGGCCGGCGGTGTGCTCCTCCTGCGCGCGGGCCAGCGAGTCGCGCAGCTGGCCCAGGATCTGACCCTCGCCCACGACCATCGAGTCCAGGCCGCAGGCGACCGAGAAGAGGTGGTGCACGGCGCGGTCCTCGTAGTGCACGTAGAGGTGCCCGGTGAGCTCCTCCAGGTCCACGCCGCTGTGGTGGGCGAGCAACAGGGAGAGCTCGGCGACGCCGGCGTGGAACTTGTCCACGTCCGCGTAGAGCTCGATCCGGTTGCAGGTGTTGAGCAGGGCCGCCTCGGAGACGGTGGCGGTGGCCGCCGCGTCGTGCAGCAGCCGGGTGGGGACGTCCCCGGTGAGCGCGGCGCGCTCCAGGACGGTGACGGGTGCGGTCCGGTGGGACAGACCGACGACGAGCAAACTCATGCCGGCATCACCGCCGAGCGCTCGCTCTCGCCGCGCGGCTGCTCGGCCCTGGCGCCCTGGGCCTTGGCCCCCTGGCCCTTGGCCGCCTCGGCCTTGCCGCTCTCGGCCTTGCCGTCCTTGGCGTCCTTGGCACCGCCGGCCGCACGGCGCAGCTTGGCGGCCGCCGCGCGCACCGGGCCGGGGGCGCGGTCCAGCACGGACTCCTCGCCGCGCCCGGACTCCGGCTCCTCGCCGGCCTTGCGCTGCTCGTGGAAGGCCAGGATCTGAAGCTCTATCGAGAGGTCGACCTTGCGCACGTCCACGCCGTCCGGAACGGTCAGCACGGTGGGCGCGAAGTTCAGGATGCTCGTGACGCCCGCCTCGACCAGCCGGTCGCAGACCTGCTGGGCCGCGCCCGGCGGCGTGGTGATCACACCGATGGAGACCTGCTGGCTCTCCACGATGGACTCCAGTTCGTCCATGTGCCGCACCGGCAGGCCCGCCGCGCTGCTGCCGACCACCGCCGGGTCGGCGTCCAGCAGGGCCGCCACCCGGAAGCCGCGGGAGGCGAAGCCCCCGTAGTTGGCGAGCGCGTGGCCCAGGTTCCCGATCCCGACGATCACGACCGGCCAGTCCTGGGTGAGGCCGAGCTCACGGGAGATCTGGTACACGAGGTACTCGACGTCGTAGCCGACCCCGCGGGTTCCGTACGAGCCCAGGTACGAGAAGTCCTTGCGCAGCTTCGCCGAGTTGACCCCGGCCGCGGCGGCCAGCTCCTCCGAGGAGACGGTGGGAACCGAGCGCTCGGAGAGCGCGGTCAGCGCCCGCAGGTAGAGGGGCAGCCGGGCCACGGTGGCCTCGGGGATGCCCCGGGCACGGGTCTGACGTCCCACAGGGGTGCGGCGCATGGAGCCTCCGTCGGCAGGGCTGGGGGGCGAGGTTCTGGGTGTGGATCGGCCGATTGCCACGGTGCTCCTGTGGGTGAAGCTGGGCTCTGGCTGCCAGGCTATGCGTTTGTGAACGTGTGCACAAAGATGGTGTCCGATTTGTCCCGTCACAGTGACGCGCATCACGCCGGGACCCCGGGGTGTCGCCCGGCCTGCCGGGCGGCCGGCACCGGCCGCCGGCCCAGCCGCGGCCACGGCACGCCCGCCGCCTGCGGCAGGGGCTCGACCCAGTCCGCCAGCGGGGCGGACCGTGCGACCACGCAGTACCGCAACAGGTCGGCGGCGGCCCGGGCGTCGCCCAGTGCGGTGTGCGCCGGATAGTCGGCCAGGCCCGCCGCCGCCACGCAGGCGGCCAGGCCGAACCCGGGCGCCTGGGGCAGGTGGCGCCGGGCCAGGCGCATCGTGCAGAGCAGCGGGACCGCCGGCAGCGGCACCCCGATCCGGGCGAACTCGCGCTCCAGGAAGGCCCGGTCACAGCTCACATGGTGGCCCACCAGGACGCGTCCGGCCAGGAGTTCGAGCAGAAAGGGCGCGATCTCGCGGAAGCTCGGGGCGCCGACCACCTCGGCCTGGGTGATCCGGTGCACATGGGTGGGACCCACCGGCCCCCGCGGGTCGAGCAGGGTGGCGAACTCCAGCTCCGCGTCCAGGGCGTGGTCCAGCAGCACGACGGCGATCTCCACCACCCGGTGGCGCCAGGGGCTGCGGCCGGTGGTCTCGACGTCCACCACGGCGAAGCCGCCCGCGGGGGCGGCGCCGGCACGGCCGAGCAGCACGACGACCCACCTCCGTTCGACCCCGATCCGTTCGGGCCCCAACGGCGCTGAACGTGATAGATCGTAAGCAGAGGAGCGGGCGAAACCCAGGCCCCCGTTGGGTTTTCCAGACAACGATTCGGCCGACGACACCCGCCGAACGGCGGGGGCGCCGGCCGGTGGGTCAGGACAGCGCCTTGCGCAGGCGGTTCTCGTCGACCCGCCAGAAGTCGTGCTGGCGGCCGTCGATCAGGGTCACCGGGATCTGCTCCGCGTAGCTGCGGTGGAGCTTCTCGTCGCGCGTGATGTCGAGTTCCTCGAAGGCGACGCCGAGCTCGCCGGTGACCCGCACGATCACCTCCCGGGCCCGGTCGCAGAGGTGGCAGCCGGGCTTGCCGATCAGGGTGACCTTCCGGTCGGCGGGGTTGCGGCTCTTGTCGCGGCGCATCAGTGGACTCACCGGGCCATTGTGCGCCGTGGCGGCCCCGGACGGGACGGCGACGTCCTCGGCACGTCCCCGACCTGCGGCCGGGCCGTACCCCCTTGTTCACCGCGGCTGACTATGCTCGGGGCCATGGCCGCGCTGCGAAGGCTCACCCAGGCAAGGCGTTCCCCCTCCGAGCGGACCGCCCTGGCGGGCGAGGCCGCCGCCGACGCCGCCGAGCAGGCGCTGCGCGAGGCGCCGCCGCTGTCCGTGACGGCCGACGAGCCGGTCGGCGGGCCGGGCACCCGCCCCAGCGCGGCACAGCTGGCCGCGCAGGACGCCGACCACCCGCAGGCCGCGGCCTTCTTCGACTGCGACAACACGATCCTGCAGGGCGCCGCGGTCTTCTACCTCGGGGTCGGGCTCTACCGGCGGGCCTTCTTCTCCCGGCGCGACGTGGCCAGGTTCGCCTGGCAGCAGGCCTGGTTCCGGCTGCACGGCACCGAGGACCCGAGCCACATCGCCGACGCGCAGCACACCGCGCTCTCGCTGGTCGCCGGCAAGCCGACCGCGGACCTGGAGGCGATCTGCGAGGAGATCTTCGAGGAGATCGTGGCCGCCAAGGTCTGGCCCGGCACCCGGGCGCTGGTGCAGATGCACCTGGACGCCGGCCAGCGGGTCTGGTTGGTGACCGCCGCCCCGCAGGAGGTGGCCCGGATCATCGCCCGCCGGCTCGGCATGACCGGCGCGCTGGGCACCGTCGCGGAGGCGGTGGACGGCCGCTACACCGGGCGGCTGGTGGGCGAGATGCTGCACGGGCCGGCCAAGGCGGCGGCGGTGCGCGCGCTGGCCCGGCGCGAGCAGCTGGACCTGGGCCGCTGCGCCGCCTACAGCGACTCCGCCAACGACATCCCGATGCTCTCGCTGGTCGGACACCCGTTCGTGGTCAACCCCGACGGGCGGCTGCGCAAGTACGCCCGGGCGCACGGCTGGCGGGTGCAGGACTTCCGCAGCGGCCGCAAGGCGGCCCGGATCGGGGTGCCGGCCGCCGTCGCCCTGGGGGCCGCGACGGGCGTCGCGCTGGCCGCCGCGGCACTGCGCCGAAAGCGCGGTTGACGCCGGATCAGTGCGGCCGACGCGCTGACCGGATCTGATCGTTCGAACGCCCCGGAAAGTCTGGGATTGGCAGGCCCAGAAGCCGGGAAACTGCGCGTCCGACCTCGTAATCGGTCACACTCGGCTCCCGACTGATCACCGCAAGCGCGCAGTTCGGAGCTTTGTTCGGTCACTTTCAGCTCATATACCACGTGAAGTGGATCCTAATCGACCACTTCGGCCACAGGGTGTAGCTGTCATTGCACAAAGCGTTATTCTCTCCTGGATGCACGCCCACCCCAGGTGTCCCCCCGGCGGGGTGACGGGGAGTGTGCTCTCCGCGCAGGCGGAGGTGACCCGTCCACAGTTCTGCCTCTGGGAGTCCCGTGTACCCACCCGTCCGGAACGACGCGCCTGCTCCCACCCGCCCGTCGCCCCCCGTCACCGCGAGCCGTTCCCTCTCCCGCGCCGCGCTCCCGATCGCGATCCCCGCCGCGCGCAACCTGCGCCTCCTGCGTTCCCTGCTGCACAGCCAGTTGCTGCTCTCCCTGGGACCCGAACCGGCCCTGGCGGGCGGACCCCTCCCGCCGGGCCTGGCCATGCGCTCGACCGCCGCCGGGCCGGCCGGCACCCGCAGCCGGGGCGCCGCGGGGGGCGCCCCCGGCGGCTCCGGCACCCGGGGCCGGGCCCGGACCCTGCCGCACCAGGGCACCGAGACCGAGCACAACCCGATCATGGAGCTGGTCGAGCGGGCCCAGGCCGGCGAGAGCGAGGCGTTCGGGCGGCTGTACGACCACTACTGCGACACGGTCTACCGGTACATCTACTACCGGGTCGGCAGCCGGGCCACCGCCGAGGACCTCACCAGCGAGACGTTCCTGCGCGCGCTGCGCCGGATCGGCACCTTCACCTGGCAGGGGCGGGACTTCGGCGCCTGGCTGGTGACCATCGCGCGCAACCTGGTCGCCGACCACTTCAAGTCCAGCCGGTTCCGGCTGGAGGTGACCACCGGGGAGATGCTCGACTCCAACGAGTGCGAGCGCAGCCCCGAGGACTCGGTCCTGGAGTCGCTCTCCAACGCCGCCCTGCTGGACGCGGTGCGCCGGCTCAACCCGCAGCAGCAGGAGTGCGTCACGCTCCGGTTCCTGCAGGGCCTCTCGGTGGCCGAGACGGCGCGCATCATGGGCAAGAACGAGGGCGCCATCAAGACCCTGCAGTACCGCGCGGTCCGCACCCTGGCCCGCCTGCTGCCGCCCGACGCCCGATGAACATATCTGACGTCCGGTCACTCCCGGGACCGCGGCGACACGTCCGGGTGAGAATGCGGTCACATGATCACTCGTGCGTAACCGACCACCCGCACCACTCGTTGCCCAGCGTGCAAACCACTTCGGGACGCGCGGTCAAGCCAAGCCGTGGGCAGTCACCCGAAGGAGTGGATTTGGCCCGCCGTGGCAACCGTCCGGCAGGCCGGGGAGTCGACAACGACGAAGGGAGGTGTGGCCCGTGACGGCAAACGTACTGGAGCACCGGCGGGCGAGGGCCTTCGCCGAGGCGCTGGCGGCCCACCGGACGGGACAGCCGGCGAGCACCGCGGCGATGGGGCAACTCCTCGACACCGCAGATGCGCTGGGCGCGATCACCGCGCCCGGACTGGATGTTGAGGTCCGGACGGTCCAACGCGCCCAGCTGATGGCCGCGTTCGAACAGGTGGCGGCCGGTGGCGGCCTGCCGACGGTGCCCCACCAGCGCCGGCACCGCGCCGAGCGAGGCACCACCCGGCGGCGCTGGAGCCGCCGGTTCGCGATCACCGGCCTGGTGGCCGGGGTCACCGTCGGCAGCTTCGCCGGGGTGGCCGCCGCGAGCAGCCAGGCGCTGCCCGGGGACACCCTGTACGGCATGAAGCGCGGGCTGGAGGGCCTGCGGTTCGACCTGGCCGGCTCGGACTCCGAGCGCGGCGCGCTGCTGCTGGACCAGGCCAGCACCCGGCTCGCCGAGGCCCGGTCGCTGGTCGGCCGTGGCGGCGGGACCGGCGCGCTGAGCCCGGACACCGTGGACCGGCTCGGCTCCGCGCTGCGGGACATGCACGCGGAGGCCGCCAAGGGCCGCGACCTGCTCCGCTCGGTCTACCGGGCCAACGGCTCGCTGGACCCGATGCGCAAGCTGGCCGCCTTCACCGACGGTCAGGACGACCACTGGGCCGCCCTGCAGGGCCGGCTGCCGGCGCAGCTGACCCCGGAGGCCGGTCAGGTCGACCAGCTCTTCGGGGACATCAGCGCGGACGTCGCGCCGCTGCACCTCGCTCCGGAGCAGCCCAGGCCCTCCTCGCACCCGCTGAAGCCGTCCACCGGCGACTCCAGCGGCCCGGCGGCCGACCAGGGCGCGAGCCCCGGCGGCCGGGACGGCGGCGGTTCGGCGGCGCCGGCCACCCCCGGCGGCAGGGCGGGCAGTGCCCAGCCCTCGGCCGGCGCTGCGGTCAGCCAGGGCGGCGGCGCGAGCCCGGCCCTGCCGGCCGGCGGCAACCCGGTCGGCGGGCTGGTCAACGGGCTGACGGGCAGCCTGAGCGGGGCCGGCTCGGGTGCCTCGGCCGGCGCCTCCCCCGGGGCGTCGAGCACGCCGCAGAGCAGCCCGCAGAGTTCGCCGGTCGCCCAGCCGGGTGCCAGTGCCCCGGCGAGCGCACCGCCGGTGGGCGGCGGCGCGCCCCTCGGCGGCGGGCAGGGGCTCAACCTGCCGCCGCTGATCCCGGGTCTGCTGCCGGGTCTGGGGCTGGACGGCAGCTGACGGCCGTTCACGGCGCGCGGCGCGCGGCGGGTAGCCATACCGCCGCGCGCCGCGTCATGCGTGCTGCCGGGTGCACCGGCAAAGGGCGGTGCGTCAGAAGAAGACCGAGCGGCGGTCCACCAGCAGCTTGTAGAGCGTGTGCTGGATGGTCTCGCGGACCTCGTCGGTCAGGTTGAAGACCAGCATCGGGTCCTCCGCGGCCTCCACCGGGTGCCCGTCGGTGCGGATCGGCTCGCCGAACTGGATGGTCCACTTGGTCGGCAGCGGGATCGCCCCGAGCGGGCCGAGCCAGGGGAAGGTCGGGGTGATCGGCACGTACGGCAGGCCGAGCAGCCGGGCCAGCGTCTTGGCGTTGCCGAGCATCGGGTAGGTCTCCTCGGCGCCCACGATCGAGCAGGGCACGATCGGCACCTGGGCCCGCAGCGCCGAGGCGACGAAGCCGCCGCGCCCGAAGCGCTGCAGCTTGTAGCGGTCCGCGAACGGCTTGCCGATCCCCTTGAAGCCCTCCGGCCAGACCCCGACCACCTCGCCGCGCTCCAGCAGTGCCTGGGCGTCCTCGTTGCAGGCCAGCGTGTGCCCGGCCTTGCGGGCCAGCTCACCGACCGCCGGCAGCAGGAAGACCAGGTCGGCGGCGAGCATCCGCAGGTGACGGCGGTTCGGGTGGTGGTCGTGGATCGCGACCTGGGTCATCAGCGCGTCCAGCGGGACGGTCCCCGAGTGGTTGGCCACCACCAGCGCGCCGCCCTCGGCCGGGATGTTCTCGATCCCGCGGACCTCGATCCGGAAGTACTTCTCGGCCAGCGGGCGCAGCAGCGACAGGAAGACCTCCTCGGTCAGCTCCCGGTCGAAGCCGAACTCGTCCACCTCGTAGTCGCCGGTGATCCGGCGGCGCAGGAAGGCCAGCCCGTTCGCCGCCCGGTCCTCCCAGCCCTTGCCGAGCGTGGACTCGGCCGCCGAGCCGAGCCGGCCCGCCAGCAGAGCGCCGACCCGCTGCGCGAGGCGGTCGGCGAACGCCTCGGTGCCCGGCCCGGGTTCGGCCGCGGCGCCGGTGGTCCCCTCGGCGCCCCAGCTGGGGGCGGACTCGATCGGGATCACCTTGGCCTCGCCGGTCAGGTACTCTCGCGCGGCTGTCATGGGGCTCAGCTCCTGTCGCCGGTGGCGGGAAGGTCGTGTCGCAGCAGGGCGGCCAGCCGGTCGGTGACCGCCGTGAGCCGCTCGGGCGGCAGCAGCCCGCGGCTCTGCCCGGCGGCGAAGTCGGCGAACGCCTCGGGGGTGGTGAAGCGCGGCTGGTAGCCGAAGACCTCGCGCAGCGCGGTGGTGTCGACCACCCGGCCGTGCATCAGCAGGCCGATCTGCTCGGCCGAGAAGTCCGAGACCCGGGTCTGCCGGGCCAGCGCCGCCACCCAGCCGAGCGCCGGCAGCAGCATCGGCACGGTGGGCCGGCCGAGCCGGCGGGCGCACTGGGAGAGCAGCAGCACGCCCTCCCCCGCGACGTTGAAGGTCCCGGTGTTCCTGGTGCCGGTGGTGTCGGGGGCGGTGTCGGGGGCCTCGGCGGCGGCCGGGTCCAGGGTGGCCAGCCGCAGCACCTCCACCGCGTCGTCCTCGTGCACGAACTGCAGGCGCGGGTCGTAGCCGAGCACGGTGGGCAGCACCGGCAGGGTGAAGTACTCGCTGAGCGGGGTGTCGGCGCCGGGGCCCACGATGTTGGCGAAGCGCAGCACGCAGACCGCCACGTCCGGGCGGCGCCGGCCGAAGCCGCGCACGTAGCCCTCGACCTCGGCGGCGTCCTTGGCGAAGCCGCCCGACGGCAGGGTCTTGGGCTGGGTCTGCTCGCCGAAGACGGCCGGGTCGCGCGGCGTCGAGCCGTACACCCCGGTGGTGGACTTCACCACCAGCCGGCGCACCGTGCTCGACTGCTGGCAGGCGCCGAGCAGTTGCATCGAGCCGATGACGTTGATCTCCTTGACCGCGGCGCGACCCACCGCGGCCGGCGAGGTGGCGCTGACATTGAGGTGCACCACGGTGTCCACCGCGTACTCGGCGAGCACCCGGGCGATCGCCGGGCGGCGCAGGTCGGCGGGCGCGAAGACGTACTCGGCGGGCGGCGCCTGGCCCTGCGGGTCACCGGAGGGGAACGGCCGGCGGCCGGCGGGCTCGACGTCCACCCCCACCACCAGGTCCACGCCCGGCTGCCGGCGGATCCGCTCGGCGAAGCGGGCCCCGAGCTGCCTGGCCACGCCGGTGACCAGCACGACCTTGCCCACGGTGCGCCACCCTCCCTGCCTACGGCCGTGCCCACGACCGTGCCTGCACCGTACCGCGTCGGGGGGCCGAAACGAGCGCTGCCCGCCCCGAGCCTTTCGGCCGGGACGGGCAGCTTGTGCACCTGGAGCGAGCTCCGCAGGTGTTACTTCTTGTTGCGACGCTGAACGCGGGTCCGCTTCAGAAGCTTGCGGTGCTTCTTCTTGGCCATACGCTTGCGACGCTTCTTGATGACAGAGCCCACGGAACAACCCTCGCTCACTGAGACTCCCGCCCGTGAGAGACGGAGTCCATACGACTGACGGAGGGCCTAGCCTACCGTCCTGGTGGCCAGCACCGTAATCGGGACCGGAAGGACCCGGTGATCAGGCGCTCTGACGGCCCACATAGGAGTCCTTGAGGTAGTCGTGGACCGCCTGCTCGGGCACCCGGAAGGAGCGCCCGACCCGGATGGCCGGCAGCTCTCCACTGTGCACCAGCCGGTAGACCGTCATCTTGGACACCCTCATGACCGAGGCGACTTCCGCCACGGTCAGGAAGTTGACCTCTTGCAGGGGGCGTTCGCCGGAACTCATGACCCTCACCCGACCTCGTAGATTCCGTGTGCAAGGCACCGGCTTCCCCTCCGGTGACTCGACCGACACACGCGTATCCCCAGAGTAGTTGCGGGTGGTACCAGTGGGAAGAGGGTTGCGCCGAGTCCTTGTACGGTCAGAGATGCGCCCGTTGCAGTACGTAGTCGCTCAGCAGTCTGTAGCAGCCCGGCTGCGCTCCGTCGTCCACCGGCACCACCACGTCGACCGTCCCCTGCGCCTCGCCGACGAAGGGCGCCGGGTCGTTGGAGTCGGCCAGTCCGCCGGCCGCCAGGCCCAGCCGACCCGCGCCGCAGAGCCAGCCGTGGTCGCCGAGCACCAGGTCGGGCGGCGGATGCCCGGACTCGGCCAGGGCCGCCACCGCGAGCCGCACCGGCAGCGCCGAGTGGGTGTGCTGCAGGTCCTCGCCGGCCCCGCGGGCCGGTCCGGAGCCGAGTCTTCCACTGCGCGGGGGCGCGTCAAGCGCTCGCAGCACCAGGACCGGGCCGAGCCGGTCCACCAAGCAGAGCCGGTCGCCGCCCGGGGTGGGGATCCGCAGCCGGGCCCCCTGCCCGGGGGTGCGCACCGGGCAGCCGGCCGCGGCGAGCGCCCCCACGAGCGCCCCGTAGAAGCCCGCCAACCGGGTGGGGTGCCCGGTGCCGGCCAGCACGCTGCCGCGCCGCCGGGCGGTGCGGCTCAGCAGCGCGGCCAGCCGGTCGAGCGCGGCCAGCGTCAGCTCGGGGTCGATGGTGTCGGGGCCCTGGCCGTAGGAGAAGTCGGGGCGCACGCCGCAGCGCTCGGCCATCAGCGCCAGCACCGCGCCCGGGCCCCAGCGGCCCTCGGGCTCCAGGCCCATCAGGGCCTCGCCGTCGCCCTGACCGAAGAGCCGGTAGCTGCGCAGGTTCTGCTGGCGCGAGGTGGGCACCCGCGGGCCGGCCAGCCGGCGGCGCAGCAGGTGCTCGGTGAGCTGCTCGCGGGTGACCGGCCGTGCACCGGACGTCGGCGGACCGGACGTCGGCGGACCGGACGCCGGAGCCCCGGCGGGTGGCGGACCGGGTGTCACGCCAACAGGCCGTGCTGGGGGAAGACCGCGCGGCGGGCCGCCAGGATCGCCTGGTCGAGGCGGTCGCCCGGGTCGTAGCCGTCCTCGAAGTCGCGCCACTGCGGTGCGCGGCCGTCGGTCATCCGCAGCGGCGCCTGCTGCGTCGTGCGCCGGTAGACCTCGGCTCGCCACTCCTCGGGGGTTTCGGCGCGCGGGTCCAGGGGACGGCCGGCGGCGGTGGCCACCAGGTGGGTCCAGCTGCGCGGCACCACGTCCACCACCGCGTAGCCGCCCCCGCCCAGCGCCACCCAGCGCCCCCCGCAGTGCCGGTGGGCCAGCGCGTGCAGGCTGTGCGCCACCACGCGCTGGGCGTCCAGGGTGACCGCCAGGTGCGCCAGCGGGTCCTCCAGGTGGGTGTCCGCGCCGTGCTGGCTGACGATCACCTGCGGCGCGAAGCCCGCCACCAGCTCGGGGACCAGGGCGTGGAAGGCGCGCAGCCACCCGGCGTCGCCGGTGCCGGCCGGCAGCGGCAGGTTGGCCGCCGACCCCGGGGCGCCCTCGCCGCCGGTCTCGGTGGACCAGCCGGTCTGCGGGAAGAGCGTGCTGGGGTGCTCGTGCAGCGAGACGGTGAGTACCCGCGGATCGTCCCAGAAGGCCTGCTGCACGCCGTCGCCGTGGTGCACGTCCACGTCCACGTAGAGCACCCGCTCGGCGCCGAGTTCCAGCAGCCGGGCGATCGCCAGCGCGGCGTCGTTGTAGATGCAGAAGCCCGACGCCCGGCCCGGCATCGCGTGGTGCAGGCCGCCGGCGAAGTTCACCGCGTGGGTGGCGGCGCCGCTCCAGACCGCCTCGGCGGCCCCCACCGACTGACCGGCGATCAGCGCGGAGGCGGTGTGGATCGCCGGGAAGGCCGGGTTGTCCTCGGTGCCCAGGCCGTGCCGCTCGTCCAGCGCGGCCGGGTTGGCGGCCGCCCGGCGGACCGCCTCGATGTACTCCGGACGGTGCACCAGGGCCAGCGTGGACTCGCCGGCCGGCGGGGCCGCGGCGACGCTGACCCCGGGGGCGGCGGGCAGCCCGAAGGCCTCGACCAGGCGCATGGTGAGCGCGAGCCGGGTCGGGTCCATCGGGTGGCCCGGCCCGAAGTCGTAGGTGGTGACCGCCTCGTCCCACAGCAGGCGCAGGCTGCAGGGCTGGTCAGGCTCGGCTGGGGGCATGCTCCAACGGTAGTGGCTGGCCCGCGGCGGGCGCGAAGTGCCCGGCCAGTGGGACCACCGCGAGCACCAGCAGCATCGGCGCCAGCAGCGCCCAGCGGTACGAACTGGCGCCGGCGATCGCGCCGACCAGCGGGGAGCCGACCAGGAAGCCGACGTAGTTGAAGAGGTTGAGCCGGGCCACCGCCGCGTCCGAGTCCCGCGGGAAGAGCCGCCCGCCGGCCGCGAAGACCTGCGGGATGACCGCGCAGATGCCGATCCCCAGCACGGTGAAGGCGGCGATGCCGGCCCAGGCCGCGGGGGCCACCGCGGCCAGCCCCAGGCCCAGCGCGGCGACGCCGGCGCCGGTGCGGACCACCGCCACCGCGCCCCAGCGCTGCACCCCGCGGTCGCCGAAGGTGCGGCCGAGCAGCAGCGCGACCATGTAGCCGGCGTAGCCCAGCGCGGCCACCCGGTCGCTGCTGTGCAGGGTCTCGGTCAGGTACTTGGCGCTCCAGTTGGAGACCGTCGCGTCCGCGATGTAGGCGAAGGCCATCGCGGCGCAGAGCGGCAGCAGCGGCGACCAGGGGATCGAGCGGGCGGCGGCCTCGGTGGCCCTGGCCACCGCGTCGCCGAGCTCGGCCGGGCCGGCGAAGCGGCGGCCCACCAGCAGCGCGGCCGGGATCAGCACCGCCGCGCTCGCGCCGAAGAGCACCAGCAGGTGCAGGTGGGCGCCGGCGCTGGCCAGCAGTGCCCCGAGGATCCCGCCGAGGCTGAAGGCGGCGTGGAAGCCGAGCATGATCGAGCGGCCGTAGCGGCGCTGCAGGCCGACCCCGAGCATGTTCATCGAGGCGTCCAGCGCGCCGACCAGCAGGCCGAAGGCGCCCAGCGCCAGGCCCAGCGCCCAGAGCCGGTCGCCCAGGCCCACCGCGACCAGGGTCAGGCAGACGGCCGGCTGGACGATCCGCAGCACTGTGCGCGCACTGGTCCGCTTGACCAGCTGCTCGGAGCAGACCGAGCCGACGCCGGCGAGGATCGGCACCGCGGCCAGGAAGATCGTCAGGGTGCCGTCGTCGAGGCCGTACTGGCGCTGGATGCCCGGGATCCGGGTGACCAGCAGCGCGAAGGTGGCGCCCTGCAGCAGGAAGCTGACGAGCAGGGCGGTGCGGGCCTGGCGCAGCCGCGCCGTGACCTCGGTCGACATCCGTACCTCGCTCACCACCGGCGCAGCGCTACTGGCCGGTACGAAGATATTGGCGCGAGCGTAGGGGGTGCGCGGGGATTTGGGGAGGGGCCGCAACGCAACGATCGGGGGGACACCGGCTGGTGTCCCCCCGATCGCCCCGTGCGGGCGCTACTTTCCCGCGCTGTCGTCCCTCCCGGCGATGGCGGCGGTGGCCGCGGTGGCCGTGCTGCCCGCGAAGGTGCGGGTGCGCTCGTCCACCCGGTCGATGGCGTCGCGCATGCTGCTGCCGCTGTTGGGCCGCAGCTCGTGCTCGACCGCCGTCAGCCGCTGCTCGATGCCGCCGAGCCGGGCCATCACCCCGTCGTGCGCGGGGACGCCCGGGCGCGGCGGGGTGCCGTTCCAGTCGGCGGTGAACTCGTCGATCCGGTGGGTGATCCGCCGAACTCCGGCGGTCAGCCGCCAGGCCAGCCCGAGGGCGGCGGCCAGGCCCGCGAGCGCGCCGCACCAGACGACCACGGCGTCCACCGACTGCACACCGGTGGCGCCGTCCGTCATCGAGGCTGCTCCTGCGCAACCGGGGCGACGGGCTGCGCGGGCGCGGCCGCGGCGGGCGCGGCGACGGCCTGCGCGGGCGCGGCGGTGCGCAGCCAGCCGGGCAGCAGCGGCTGCACGCCCGGCAGGGCCATCAGCCGGGTCAGCGCGGTCGAGACGGCCAGCGCCGTCCCCAGGCCCGGCAGGGTCTGCGGCAGGCCGGAGCCGTTCAGCAGCAGCGGCAGGGCGGCGAGCAGGCCGAGCAGACTCTGCACGGCGGTGCGGACGGTGCGGCGGGCGGCATCGGACATCGGGTGGCTCCTTCGTTGCTTCGGTTCAGTTGGTGACGGGGGCGGTCCAGGCCGCGTCCCAGGTGATCGGGCCGACGATGCCGTCGACCGGCTGCAGGCCCTTCTCCTGCTGGAACTGGCGGCAGACGGCCGCCGAGGCCGGGCCGTACCAGCCGTCCACGGTGATCGACCAGCCGCGGTCGGCCATCCGCTGCTGCCAGGTGCGCACGGTGTCGTCGTGCAGCATCGGGGAGCGCACCTCGAGGTACTCCCCCGGCCAGCCGGGGTGGTCGGGGGCGGGGGCGGGCGCCGGGGCGGGCTGCGGGGCGGAGACGGGCGCGGGCGCCGGGGTCCCGCCCGGGCGGGGGGCGCCGGCCTGCACCCAGCCGTAGAGCGCGTCGCCCGGGCAGTCGGTGGCGTAGCCGTCGCGGTGGCCCTTGACCTCCTCCCCGGCGCCGTTGGCGCGCAGGTAGTCGATGCCGTCGCGCAGGGCGTTCAGCATCGCGTCGGTGGGCTGGGTCAGGCCCTGCGAGCCGACCAGGCCGACGATCGCGTAGTGCGCGTGGTTGAGCGGCTGGTCCCCGTTGGCCGCGGTCTCCTTGCGCAGGCCGCGGCCCTCCAGCAGGTAACCGTGCGGGCAGGCCGCGAAGTTGTAGGCCACGTCCACGTAGCCCTCGGCCTTGTTGGCCAGGTGGGAGGCGCGGATGTCCTGCCACTCCTGCAGGCACTTGGCGTGGTCGCCGAGCAGGTCGGGGGAGACCGGGGTCCCCTCGTAGTGGATCTTCACGCCGAGTGTGGTGGGCTGGTCGGCGGCCGGTGAGGCCGGCCAGCCCAGGTCCGCGCGCGTGACGAGTTGCATGGGTCCTCCTGGAGATGAGGGCGGATCAGCTGTGGATCCGGACGACCGTGAGCTTCACGCCGTCCGCGATGGTGGTGAGGGTGTTGGGCGAGTTCTGGTGCGCGTAGAGCTCGACGTAGTCGGTGGTCCCGTTGAAGAATCCGTACCCCGTCGCGTTGACCGTGGTGTTGTAGTAGGTGGTCGTGATCGCGGCGGCCGCGGACTGGGCGATGATCGCGCCGTTCCTCATCACGTTGAGGCAGCGGCCGCCGTTCACGTCCACGCTGAACGCGACCTGACCGGTCACCTGGTAGTACCCCGGCACGGTCGGTGTGTAGCGGGTCGGGTTGGCCGGCTTGTAGCCGCCCGCGGTGTCGATCACCGGGGCCGGGAAGACCATGGCGACCGACGTGGTGCTCGGGACCGACTGGTTGGCGCTCTGCTGGTAGAGGGCGAACGGTGGGTCCTGGACCGGGTAGGGCAGCCAGGCCGTTCCGGTGTAGCAGGTGAAGCCGGAGCCCTTGACGTAGGCCAGCATGCCCGCCACCGGCTGGGCGATGGCCGCGTCGCGGGCCGCCGTGCTGTCGAAGCGCAGCACCGTGCGGCCGTCCAACGCCTGGGCCAGCAGCTGGAGATGGGTCGGGATGTCGGCCGGGTCGGTGGACTCCGGATAGGGCAGCTGGCTCAGTGGCGTCAACTTGCTCACGAGGTGGCTCCGTTCGCGTCCGACGCTGCTGCGCCGCCCTGCGGGGCCTGGGCGCCCTGCGGGTCCGGCACCGGGAACTGCGGGGCCACCGTGATCACGGTGGCGGGCGGGTGCGGGCCCGCGCCGCCGGCCGGGCCTCCGGGCCCGCCCGTCGCCGGGTCGCCGGCGACCAGCAGCAGGCCCAGCCCCGCGGCCACCTGGTCGACCAGGCAAGCGAGTTGGACGGGGTCGAGGATCACCTCGAGGGGCGTGGCGGCCGCCGGTGGGGTACTCATCTGGATGCCTCCTGGGGAGCTGGGTCGGGCCGGTTGCCGAGGCGTGCCGCGGATCAGTGCGACAGCAGGTCGCGGCAGCTGGCGCCGGTGGCGGTGAGGTCGCCGTAGGTGGGGTAGCCGGCGCGGACCTGGCCGTAGCTGCGGCGGGTCCAGACGGCGGCGTCCACCGGCGGGTCCGGTACGAGCGCGGGGTTGCCCGGGCCGAGGTTGGCGGCCGTCCCGCGCAGCGTCAGGGTCTGCTGCACGGCGCCGTCCTCGGAGGCCTCCACGGTCAGGCCCACCACCCAGGCGAGCTGGTCCAGGTAGGCCCCCGAGAAGTCCACCAGTTCGACGACATCGCCGAGTTGGAGCCGCGGATCGTAGAGCACCTCGACGCCTCCGAAGAGCGGCGCGGGGAAGGCGCCGGCGGTTCCCAGCGCGTTGGCCAGGGCCTGCGCGGTGGCCGGGTCCTGCACCCAGCCGGTGGCGTCGGCGGTGTACTGCTGCAGGCCGTACTTGGCCTGGCTCAGCGGGTCCTGGGCGACGGCCTGGCGCTGGACGGGGTCGCTCTGCGGCTTGTGCGTCACGACCTGCAGCGAGGAGCCGCCGGCGCGGGCGACCGGGTAGAGCGGGACGGTCGAGCGGTTGCGCAGGGTGAGGGTCAGCGTCCCGCCGGAGCGGGTCGCCCCGGTGGAGATCGCCCCCTTCGCCGGGGCCGCGCCCGCCACACCGGCGGCGGCGAAGCGCAGCACCGACCCGTCGGGCTGCACCTTCACGTCGTCGTCCGGCACCGGCGCGCCGACGTCGTACTCCTGCTCGTCCATCAGGTAAGTCAGCACCCGCTGGTCGTTCGGCGGGATCATCTCGACCTGGCTGTCCAGGACGACCGTCTCGGTGGTCCAGGCGACCTGCGACCAGTCCTGGTAGGGCTGCACGCAGTAGTTGCGGCAGGCGTCGATCTCCTCGGAGACGGTGAGCGAGGCGATCTCGCCCACCGAGGTGAGGGTGCGCTGCGGGCGGGTCGGCGCGGTGAGGAAGCGGGTGTGGTTGCGCCAGCGGAACACCCCGGACTCGTCGAACTCGGCGGTGCCCAGAGCGGCTTTGGCGATCTCGCCGATCACGTCCCACTGGCTGCCGGAGACCACCGGCACGCTGTAGAGCGGCAGGGTCACCTCGTCCAGGGTGGCCCCGCGGCTCCAGTCGCGCTGCTCGAGGGAGGCGAGGGGCCACTGCGCGGTGATCCCGCCGGTGAGTTGGAGGCACTCGGCCGCGAAGTCGGTGACCAGCTCCACCCCGACGATCTCCGCCAGCGGCTGGTTGCCGGCCGGGCCCAGCGTGGCGCCCGGGCCGGTGAGCAGGGTGCCGTCCGGCGCCCGCAGCATCGGGACCACCACCGGCGCCCGGGTCACCCAGTTCCCGCGGCCGTCCGAGGTGCCCACCGGCGACTGGCCGGTGTCCACGACCGCGGCCAGGTGCCACAGGCCGGTACTGCCGACCAGGGTGGGGAAGCTCCAGGTGGCGCTCTGCCCGGTGGCCGAGCCGTAGAGGCCGGAGAAGGCGGTGACCACGCCGGTGGCGAAGTCCACCGTCAGCTGGATGCCCCCGTAGTCGCTGCCCGCCCGGTCCAGCACCAGCCCCAGGCTCACCCGGTGGCCCCGCGGGGCGCCGACCAGGGTGTTGACGGTCACCTCCAGCAGCACCCCCGAGCCCGGGACCACCACCAGGGTGCGCGGCTTCCAGCTCATGGTGAGCCCCGACTGGGCGGGCACCACGGCGAGTTCGTAGGGGGCCGCGGCCCGGCTCCAGCTGTAGGCGCTCGGGTCCGGCACGCTCTGCGGCGTGCCGTGGGTCGCCGCGAAGCCGCCGTGCAGCGAGGCGTACAGCAGCGTCGCGGGCGCCCCGTCCACCTCGTCGCGGTAGCGCGGCGGCGGGCAGGTGTCGATGAACGCCTGCCGCAGCAGCTCGTCCACGCACCAGGTGGCGCTGGCGATCGGCCGGCCGGCCCCCGCCGCGGGGTAGGGCCGTGGCAGGTGGGCCGGGCCGCGCAGCCGCTCGGCGCCGTCCAGCGCGGTGATCTGCACGGTGTCGGTGCCCGAGTCGGCGCTGCGGCTGCGGACCGTGCCGCGGAAGACCGGCAGTTGCAGGCCGGTGTTCAGCCCGGTGGTCTGCACCACGGACTGGCCCGGGCGGACCACGTCGCCGCTGCCGGTCGGCGCCCACGGCGAGTACAGCGCCGGCGCGTTGACGCCGTAGGCGCCGCAGAGCCGCAGGTCGAGCTGGGCGGAGGAGCTGCCGGTGAAGGCCCGCATCGCGGCCGGCAGGTCGGTGGTGTACGCCCGTTCGACCCGCCAGCTCTGCACCTGCGCGGCGAGGTCCTGCCCGGCGAGCCGGGTGGTGTGCCCGTAGCAGCGGGTCCCCGCCACCAGGGCGGCGGCGAAGGCGGCGTCAGCCGGCTGCACGGCGCACCTCCGACGGCAGGGCGCGGACCGGTGGGCCCGCCCGGTGGGGGGCGCGGATGACACGCTGCATGCTGCTCCTCCGAACGCGGATCGGTGTCCCGGCCGCCCACGCGGGCGGCCGGGACGGGGTGGGACGGTCAGCCGTGGACCTGGCGGACCTGCATGCTGGTGCCCGCGGCCACGATCGCGAGCGCGGCGCCGGAGTTCTGGCCGACGAAGGTCTCCAGGTAGTCGCCCGGCTTCAGGAAGACGTGCGAGTTCAGGTCGGTGAGCGTCCAGTTGGCCACCGCGCTGGCCGGGCCCTGGGTCTGCGCGTACGGGACCGGGGTGCCGTTGACCGAGAGCGACATCACCCGGTTGCCGGTCGCGTTGGGCGCCCAGCAGACCGACGAGCGCACCCAGTACCAGCCGCCCTGGCCGGCCTGGCAGGTGTAGCGGCTCGCGCTGGCGTTGACGTGACCGCCGGCGGTGTCGATCACCGCGGTGTCGAACTGCAGGGCGGTGGCGGCCGTGGCGCCGGAGGCCGGCGCGGCCTGCGGCGTGGTGACGGTGAGGATCGCCATCGGGCGGTCCTGCACCCAGACCCAGGCGGTGCCGGTGTAGTAGCTGAAACCGTTGCCGGTGATCAGCGCCAGCTGGCCGGCCTGCGGCGCGGTGATGGCCGCGTCGCGCAGCGCCGTGCTGTCGAAGCGCAGGTAGACCCGCGAGTCCAACGCCGTGGCGAGCAGCTGCAGATGGGTGGGTACGTCGACCACGTCGGTGGCCTCGGGGTAGGGCAGTTGGGTCAGCGGGGTCTGCTTCACGAGGTGGCTCCGGGGGCGCTCTGGGTCGGGGCGGGGTCGGGGGCCGGCGCGGGGGCCGGCGGCGGGAACTGCGGATCGGCGGTGGACACCGTGCCGGCGCTCGCGCCGTCCGGCCCCTGGCTCGTGCCGATCGGCGTGCCGACCGGCACCGGCGCCGGGTCGCGGACCATCAGCAGCAGGGCCAGCTGGCCGGCCAGCGCACCGGCCAGCGTGGCCAGTTGGGTCGCGTCCAGGGTGACCGGGGTGGGCGCGGGGGCGGGGGCGGGGGTCGTCATGAAGGGCTCCTGTCGGGGTCAGCGCGACCAGAGGTCGCGGTAGTTGCCGCCCACACCGGTCAGGTCGCGGTAGCCGGCGAACCTGGTACCCAGCTGGGCGTACGTCCGGTCACGCCGCAGCGCGGGGTCGGCCGGGCTCTCGGGGGCGAGCGAGCTGCTGGCCGGCCCGCCGTTGTAGCTGGCGCCGCGCAGCGTCAGGGTCTGCTTGACGGTCCCGTCGTTCGCCGCCTCCACGGTGTTGCCGACCACCCAGGCGAGCTGGTCCAGGTAGGCGCCCGAGTAGTCCACCAACTCGATGACGTCGCCGAGTTGGAGCCGGGGGTCGTAGAGCACCTCGACGTTGCTGTAGAGCGGGACCGGGTAGCGCCCGGCGCGCACCAGCGTGTCCGCCAGGCTCTGCGCGGCCGCGGCGTCCTGCACCCAGTCACTGGCCTGCGCCGTGTACTGCTGGCGCCCGTAGGTGTGCTCGCTGTACTTGTTGGGGTCCGGGTCCAGGCCCACCGCCTGGCGCACCACCGGGTCGTTGACCGGTTTGCGGGTGACCAGGTTGATCGAGCCGGCGCCGGCCTTGGCGACCGTGTAGACCGCGTTGCTCCGCGCCCAGCTGCGCATGGTGAGCGTCAGACTGCCGTTGGAGCGGTCGATCTCGGTCTCCACCCGGCCCTTGACCGGCGCCGCGTTCGCCGCGTTGGTGGCGGCGAAGCGCAGCACGGTCGTGCCGTCGGTGACCGGCGTCGTGTCGTCGTCCACCAGGGGCGCCAGGACGTCGTACTCCTGCTCGTCGAACGGGTAACTGACCGTGTAGGTCTGACCGGAGGCGATCGCGCGCACCAGCGGGTCGGCCAGCACCGTGGCGGTCTGGTAGCTCACCTGCGACCAGTCCTGGTAGGGCTGGACGCAGTAGTTGCGGCAGGCGTCGATCTCCTCCGCGACGGTGAGCGAGGCGATGTCGCCCACCGAGGTGACGGTGCGCTGGGCGTGGGTCGGCGGGGCCAGGAAGCGCGTGTGGTTGCGCCAGCGGAAGATCCCCGACTCGTCGAACTCCGCCGTGCCCAGGGCCGCGGCGGCGATCTGGCCGATCACGTCCCACTGGCTGCCGGAGACCGCCGGGATGCTGTAGAGCGGCAGCGTGACGTCGTCCAGGGTCGCCCCCTTGGTCCAGTCCAGCTCGAAGTCGTCGCCGTGGTAGTCGGCGGTGTACCCCTGGCTGACCTGGACGCACTCGGTGGCGAAGTCGGTGACCACCTCGACGCGGTGCAGTTCGGCGTCGGGCTGGTTGTCCGCCGCCGAGGAGCCGAGCTGGGAGCCGCCACCGATCAGCACCACGCCGTCGGGCCCACGCAGCACGGGGAAGACGGTGACCGGATTGCTGACCCACTCACCACTGCCGTCGTAGACGCTGCCGACCACCGCCCACTCGGTGTCCACGATCGCCCCCAGGTGCCAGACACCGGGCTGGGCGACCAGCTGCGGGAAGCTCCAACTGGCGCTGACACCACCGGACTTCCCGTAGGTGCCGGACCAGGCAGCGACCGTGCCGGTGGTGGCGTCGAAGGACATCTGCACCGAGCCGAAGTCGGTGCCCTGGCGGTCCAGCACCGCCTTGAGGTACAGCATCCGCCCGCCCGGCGCGGCCTTGAGCGTGTTGACGCTCGCCTCCAGCAGGATCGAGCCGCCCGGCGCGACCAGCCGCGAGCGCGGCGCCCAGGCCATGGTCAGCCCGGGCTTGTTGGGCAGCACCGCCATCTCGTACGGCGCGGCCGCCCGGCTCCAGGTGTACTGGGTCTGGTCCGGCAGCGTCAGCGGCGTGCCGTAGGCGGCCGCGAAGCCGCCGTGCAGCGAGGCGTGCACCAGGGTCAGCGCGTTGCCGGTGATCGGACCGGTGTCGCGGCCCTCGCGCACCGGCGGGCAGGTGAGGATGCCGGCCTGGCGCAGCAGCTCGTCCACGCACCAGGTGGCACTGGCGATCGGCCGCTGCGCCACGAACCCGGCGTACGGCCGGGGCAGCGCCGCCGGTCCGCGCAGCCGCTCGGCCCCGTCCAGGGCGGTGATCTGCACGGTGTCGGTGCCCGAGTCGGCGCTGCGGCTGCGCACCGTGCCGCGGAAGACCGGCAGCTGCCGGCCGGTGTTCAGGCTCGTGGTCTGCACCACGGACTGGCCCGGGCGGGCCGCGTCCCCGCTCTCGCGCGGTGCCCACGGCGAGTAGAGCGCGGGCGCGGCCACCCCGTAGGCGCCGGTCAGCTCCAGGTCCAGCTGGGCGGCCGAGCTGCCGGTGAAGGCGCGCATCGCGGCCGGCAGGTCGGTGGTGTAGGCCCGGTCGACCCGCCAGGACTGCACCTGGTACGAGAAGTCCGCGCCGCCCAGCCGGGTGCCGTGGCCGTAACTGCGCTCGCCCGCCTGCAGGGCGGAGCGCAACGGCTGGTCATCCGACTGCACTGCCCACCTCCAGCAGGTCGAGCGAGACGTTGCGGTACGGCAGCCGGCTGGCGCTGCTGTCGGTGTAGCCGGTGATCGACATTCCCGGGCAGCCGTCGCCCGCCAGGCCCGCGGCGGGCACGTCGCCGCCGATCGTCAGGCAGGCGCCGGCCAGCGAGTAGCTGGCGACCGCGCCGGCCTTGCCGACCGGGGTGACGAAGGCGGCGCCGGCCGGGACGACGGCGCCCACCAGCAGGCCGGTGGCGACCGCCGAGCTCAGGTAACTGCCGTCGGCCGCCTTGAAGTCGAGCTGGGCGGCCGCGGTGGCGGCCGGGAACCCGCCGGGCAGCAGGAACGAGACCGTCATCCCGGGCATCACCGGCACGCCCACCCAGACCGGGTGGCGCCAGCCGAACATGCTGGTGACGGCGGTGGACTGGAAGCCGAAGGCCCCGGGCACCGTGGTCGACTCGACGATCGCGCCGGTGCTGTTGGCCAGCACGAACCACTGGTTCTGGCCGCCGCTGCCCGGCCGGGCGGTGCCCGAGACCTGGCCCGGTTCCAGCAGGTTGACCGCGGCCGGGTCGATCAGCGCGATCGGCCCCGGCCCGTCGATCCGCCGGGCGAGCCGGTCGAGGAAGGTGGCGGTGGCCTGGTCGAGCGACTCCCAGCTGTACTTGGTGCGCCGCACGGCCTTCGGGGTGGCCACCACGGTGGCCCGCCCGGCGAGCGAGCGGAACTCCGTGACGCCGAGGTCGGCGCTGCGGTCCCAGCTCTTCGCGGCCTGGGTGATCTCCCGAAGCGATCCCGGGCGGCCGATCCACAGGTTGTGGGGCATGACGTTTCTCCTTTCCGCCGGTGTGGCGAGAGGTCAGCGGCGCACGAGCTGGCGCTGGCCGGCCATCGTGGCGCGGGCGATGGTCTGCGAGTCGACCTGGACCAGCACGGGGCGGGCGGCGAGCGCCTCCATGGCCGCGGCGAGCCGGTTCAGCGCGCCGCCCGGGCCGCCGGAGGCGAGCATCCGGTCGAGGCGGTCCAGCGGGATGACGGCCTCGTGCTGGCCGCCCTCACCGATCAGCGCGAGCGTGCCGCCGGCCGAGGGGGCGATGATGCCGCCGTTGGCGAGCATCGGGATGGTCGGGATGTGCACCCCGAAGCCCTTGCCGCCGATCCCCGGCACCCAGGACGGGATGTCGATGTGGATCCCGTTGATCGCCCCGATCGCGCTGTTGATCAGCCCGATCACCGCGTTCAGCGGGGTCTTCACCGCGCCCAGCACGTTCTGGAAGGCGGCCGAGGCGATGCCCGAGAGCGCGTTCCAGGCGCTGCTCAGCGCGTCCTTGACGGCGTTGAACGCACCGGAGGTGACGCTCTTGATCCGGTCCAGGACCCCGGAGATGGTGCCCCAGATGGTGTTCCAGACGGTGGAGACCACCGAGAGCACCACGTGCAGGACGGTCTCGATGACCGTGCGGTACGCGTTGAAGTAGAACTGGATCGCGGTCCAGATCCAGCTGACCACCGTCTCGATGGCGGTCTTGATGCCGCCCCAGACCTTGGCGATCAGGTCGCCGGCGGTCTTCATGATCGGGCCGATCGCCTTCATCACGGTGTCGATCACGGTGTGGATGGCCTTGAAGCAGACCTCCATGACCTTCTGCATGGTCTTCGACTGCATGGCCATGTCGATGATCTTCTGGATCAGCGGCGCGAGCAGCATCAGCAGCAGGCCGATGAGGTTGCCCTTCATCGCGCCGTTGAGGCCCTTCATGCCGCCCTCGGCCAGGCCCAGGCCCTGCTTGAAGCGGCCCATCAGGCCGCCGCCGGTGGCGCCGGCCGCGCCCATCTTGGTGACGTTGCGCTCCGCGTCGGACGCGGCGGTCTTGACCCGGTCGAGCGGCGCGGCGGCACCGCCGGCCTCGCTCTTGATCCTGCCCAGACCGGCGGCCGCCCGGGTCGCGGCGGCCTGGAAGTTGGTGAGGGCGGTGGTGGAACTGGAGATCGCGGATTTCAGGGATGACATCGGCAGCCGTCCGGAGGTGAGTCGGTCAGAGGTGGGTCGGTCAACGGGGTCGAGCCGCTCGAGGGTGCGGGCGCCGGGCGGCCCGACACGCAGGCCACCGGGTCAGTCGAAGGCCTCGGCGAGCTCGCGCACGGCGGTCCTGAGGTGGTCGACGTCCTGGCGGGTGCGGGCCAGGTCCTCGTGGTCACCCGTGGCCGGGGAGCCGGCGGCGCCGACCCGGTGCTGGATCGCCTCGGCCGCCAGCTTCAGGCGGGTCTCCAGCTCCACGACCCGGACCAGGTCGGCCTTCTTGAGAAGGTCGACCCTGGCCGCCTCCTTGGTCATGTAGAGCTCTTGGGCGGTGGCCTTCGGCAGCTTCTTGCTGAGCTTCTCGGTGAGCTCGGAGCGGCCCTTGAACCAGGAGTCCTGCAGCCGGGAGACCCCCAGCTCGGTGCGGTCCACCTTCGCCACCAGGGCGACGTACTCCCGCTCCTTCTCGGCCGCCTTGAACTGCTCGCTGCCCTTGAAGCGCGCGAGGAAGTCGTTGATCGGCTTGTTCCAGGGGGCCTGCTTGAACTCCTGGCCCATGATCGAGATGCCGTGCAGGTTCAGGTTGATCGGGTCGCCGTTGATGCTGACCAGCTGGTTCTGGGTGTAGACCACCTGGGCGCTCGCCTGCGCGTACTGCGCACTGGCGGCAACCGGGTTCAGCGCGACGTTCTCCTTGATCCACTTACGCAGTCCGGCGACGAACCCGCTGTTCTCGAAGAGGTCGATCAGGTTGGGGATGTTGGGCTGGACCGGGGTGTAGCTCTCCATGGCTGACTCCGTTCTCGGGGTACTGCGGCTGCGGACTCACCCGAAGAATCCGGCCAGTTCGGCGGCGGACGGCCCGGTCGCGGTCTCCGGCTGCCCGGACGGCGGGACCACGGGCGGCCCGGCCGGCTCTGCGGGGTCCCGGTCCGGCGAGGGGAGACCCGGCCGCACCAGCGGCTCCGGCGGGTCCATCGGCTCGGCGTCCTCGTCACGGTTGACGGCGGCGAACATCCAGTTGGCCACCGCCAGGTGGTCGACGGCGGAGGCGAGCAGATGGTCCGTCACGGACCAGTCGGCGGCCTCGCCGTGCAGCTCGCGGTTGAGGGCGCCGTCGCGTGGGAGGTGCTTGACGAGCACCACGAGCCGGCGTGAGGAGAGCCGGCCGCGGTGCCAGTCGAGCAGGTCCACGCCGTAGTGCTTGAGCAGATCCGCTTCCAGGGCCTCGGCGTGTTCGTCGACGAACGCGCCGAGGCTCAGCCTTCCCCCAGGCCGAGCCCGGTCTCGGTGCCGTAGGCCTCGAGGATCGCGGCGACGTCCTGCATGGTCAGGTCGTGCCGGTCCAGGCGCTCGAACTGCGCGTCGCCGACCAGCAGCTTGAGCAGGCCGTCGATGTCGTTGTCGTCCAGCGCGGCGAGCTTGCGCGCGGTGCGGCGGGTCAGCTCGGTGGGGAGCTCGAAGACGTCGCCGTCGAGCTCGAAGGTCCAGGTGCGGCCGAGCGCCTCCAGGCGCTGGGCGCGGGCGGCGTTGACGTTGAAGCCGGCCATGCGAGTACTCCTTCGGGAGTGGGGGTGGGCAGCGGAAGGGGCAGGGCCCGGGAGCGCGGTGCTCCCGGGCCCTGCGGGCCCCTCGTCACAAGGGGCCCGGAGTGGGGCGGCCGCTGGCGGCCGGGGCTCAGTCGCCCAGGCCCTTGTCGGCCATCAGGATGGTGGCCAGCGGCTTGGTGTCGTCCGTCGCCAGCGCGGTGAAGGTGACACCGAGCTTGATGGCGGCGGTGCGGCTCAGCGCCAGGTCCTCGGTGTCGGTGACCTGACCGCGGGCGATGATGAAGCGGTAGATGATCGCCGAGCCGTCGGTGAACTCGATGCCGAGCGCCTTCTCGTTGCTGACCGGGCCGGTGGCCATGTTGTACTGGTAGATCCCCGAGGTCGGGGCGGTCTGGGCCAGCGAGTCCCCGCCCAGGAAGAGCGGCAGGGTCTCACCGTTGACCTGCAGCATCTGGAACTTGACCTTGAGGTCGCGCTCCGCGTAGATCAGCCGCGCGGTGCTGCCGGACTGCCAGGTGTGGACCGGCTCGATCTTGTCCTTCTTGGTCACCTTGATGCCGTCGGTGGACGTGTAGCCCAGGTCGAGCCAGGCCGCGCCCCAGGCGGCGGTGGTGTCGACGGGGGCGGTGGTGCCGACCGGCGCGACCAGGATGCGGCCACTGCCTGCGACGCGGATCTCACCAGCGTTGGCGCCTGCCATGTGTACTCCTCGGTGATGTGCGGATGCCGCTCCCGGGTCCGGGAACGACGAAGGCCCCGTCCGGTGGACGGGGCCCGATCAGGGGCGAGCGCGCCGAAGCGGGCGCTCGCGGGGGGGGTCGAGCGGGTGGAGCGGTGGGGTGCAGCGGTGCGGCGCTGGGTGCGGCGGTGCTACGCCGGCTGGACGGTCAGCCGCACCGTGTTGCGGTAGCGGTTGCCGGCCGGGCGGTTGTAGTCCGGCAGCCAGCGCGGCCCGTCGGTCTCGACGACGTCGAGGATCTGCGCGGTGCCGTACGCGGTGCCGCGCAGCTGCAGCACCGCGGCGCGGGCCAGCAGGATCAGCGCGTGCGCGCTGGTCTTGTCCGGCCCGTACACCTCGAGGTCGACCTGCGGGAGGTCGAGGTGCTGGTCGTCGATCCAGACACCACCGGTGCGCGAGACCAGGACGACGGCCTGGGTGCCGTCGAACCCGGCGGGCGGCTTGTTGTCGACGGTGGCCGAGGCGAACTCGGTGCGGTTGCGCAGGAAGTCGACGATGACGCGCTCGGCGTCCGGGAACACGGTGGGGGCAACGGTCATGGTGCTGCTCCTCTCTATCGGACCGGGGCTCAGGGGTGCGGTGGCGTGGGGCGGTCGGGCCGCGCGGGGTGCCAGGGGCCCCGGTTCTCGGTGCGATGCGAGGGAGGGAGGCCGTACACCCGCACGGGCTCGACCGCCCCATGCGAAACGGCGGATCCGCGCTCCCCGGTGGGGGGCACAGCTCCGCCGCTGCACCTATCGTGACCGAGTGCGCGCGCGAGCGCAACTTATTCGGGGCACGAGTTCTCCGGGCCGCCCCGGACAGCACGGTGCCCCTGCCGCGCACAGGGCGCGACAGGGGCACGGAGTTGACGGTCGATCAGTTCGCCGGTGGGTCAGGAGTACTCGTGCCGGCGGCGGGTGGCCCGCTCGGCGGCGAAGACGTCCTCCAGGCGGAAGAGCAGCGCCCGGCCGCGGCGGCCGGCGGCGGCCAGGTGGCCCAGCTGCACCCACTTGCGGATGGTGGCCGGCGCGACCTCCACCTCGGCCGCCGCGATCAGAGCGGTGACCAGGGCCGGACCGGCCGGCAGCGCGGCCCCCAGGGCGGCGGCGCTCATCGGCCCGCCTCCGCGCACGCCCCGGCGCCCGCCCACGGCGCGGGCTCGGCCTCGGCGTTGGCCACCAGCGCGGGCAGCGCGGCCTCGTCCACCCCGGCGTCCAGGGCGAGTTGGCCCCAGGAGGTCTCCTGCCAGCTGTGCCGCTGGCCCGGGTTGACCGCGCAGCCGCACTCCTCGTCGGTGCACCGGCAGCCCGGGTTGACGCAGAGCACCGCCCGCCAGGCCGGGAAGGCCCGCAGCGAGACGGAGTCGCACCAGGGGCAGCGCCCGCGCACCCGGACCAGCGCGTCGCTCTCGCCGAGGGCGCTCGCGCAACGGCGCGCCATCCGCCGGCTCTCGTCCAGCACGTGGGCGGCCAGCACCGGCTGGCCGGCGACCCGCTCCAGCAGCGCGAGGATCCGCTCGATGCGGGCCGGCACGTCCGCGCGGCGCGGCCGGCCCAGCCGCAGCTTCTCCCAGATGGCCTCCTCCAACTCCACCACCCCGTCGGTGATGTCGCGGATCGCGTCCGAGACGTGCAGGTTGACCGGCGCCGCGCCGCCGCCGGCGGCCTCCAGGCCGTGCCGCTCGTTCCAGTGGGCGGCGGCGCGCTCCTCGCGGTCCCGCTCGGCCCGGGCGGCCAGCGCGGCGCTCGTCAGCGGGGCGGCGATACGGGACGGGGCGCCGGGGCGGCCGGGCACGAGCTCCTCCAGGAGCTCGGGGAACTGGCGGCCCAGGATGTCGAGCCAGAGCGCCGCGCGGGCGGCGTGGCGGCCGGCGAAGGCAGACGGTGCGGTCATGTGGATGGTCCCCCTGTGTGTGAACTGAGAAAAGCCGGTGGTGCGGTGGGCCGGGGCCGGAGCACTGCCCCGGCCCCCGGTCAGCCGGCCGCCGCCGCGCCCGCGACCGCGCGCCCGTTGCGCCAGAGCGATCCGCCGCAGACGCCGTCGAACCAGGAGTGCGCGGGCTCGACGACCGCCAGGCACTCGCGGTCCACCGGACAGCGGGCGCAGCGGCCCAGCGCGGGGCCGGCCTGCTGGAGACGGGTGGCGAAGACCGTGCGGGCCGGCAGGCCGGCGCAGGCCGCCAGGAGCCGCCAGTCGGGGAGGTCCTCGCCTCGGGGCTGGGTGCGGGGCGTGGTCATGACGCGGGTCCTCCTGGTGTCGGAAGGGCGCCGCCACAGGCATGTTGCGTGCGCGCACCTATCTTGCGTCGTTGCGCACGCGCTCGCAAGCTCATTGGATCCGCCTGCCGCTCCCCCGATACGGCCCCGCTACAGGCCGCTTATCTGGCCTAACTGGCCTACTCGGATGCCCCTTTAAGGCAAAAAGTCACCTTCGCTTGGGCCAAACGTGACATTGCGTGCGCGAGCGCGCGGTAACCTGAAGCCGCGATGCGCGACAGGTGGAGGGAGGCAAACCACTGATGATGCCCCAAGGCAATGACATCGAACGGTTCGCAGCATGGGTCGAGGAACTCATGCGCGCCCGTGGGTACGACATCGACAGCCCGCGCGGCGGCGGCAAGTCCAAGCTGGCCGAGGACGCCGGGGTGCACCGGGCCGCGGTCACCCGGCTGCTGCAGCGTCAGAGCATGCCCGACCTGGACACCATGCGCGGCATCGCCCGGGCACTGGACATCCCGGTCCGCGAGATCCTGATCCGGTCCGGCAAGCTGACCGAACAAGATCTTCCGAACCCGGTCGGTTACCCTGCGGTGGGGGTCGCCACCACCGCGGCCGGCGACGGATCCACCGTCGCGCGGATGACGTTGGAACAGGTCGCACAGGCACTGGGGATCCCGGACGACCGGCGTGAGATGTTCATCAAGGTCGCCCAGCAGTTCACACCGGAGGAGCCGGGTACCGAGCAGGGCACGGGGCGCGACAGTGGGGTGGCACGCACGACCACACGGCGGCTCGCGGCGGGCTGAGGCCGGTGGGGCGAGAGGCGTCAGCACGTGGCGGGGCAGAAGAAGCAGGCAGACGGGGAACGGCCCCCGCGACCGCCGGGCGGCGAGGAGGACCCCACCCTCCTCGCCCTGCTCGGCCGCCTCGCCTCCGTCGACCCCGCCGGTGAGCTCGGCCTGCGGCTCTCGCCGGCCGTGGTCAACCGGCTGCTGGCCGTCCTGGTCGAGCAGAGCCTGCCGAGCGGCTACCTGGTGGCCGGCCGCGACGAGCTGGACCGGGTGCGCGAGCGCGCGTACGCCGAGGGCTGGCAGGACGCGCTGCGCTACGCGGCGCACCAGGGCGTCCACCCCGTACCGGCGCCCGAGACCGCCCGCTCGCAGCCGCCGTCACCGTCCGATGACGGCCGGACCCCGGATGCGGACGCGGACGCGGTGCCGGACGACCCCGCGGCGCAGGCCACCGTGCTCGCCTTCCCCCCGCGGATCCCGCTGGTGCGCGCCGCCGACACCGGCCGCGGCCAGCGCGAGCTCATGCCGCACCGGCCGCGCCGGCGGCGGCGCGGCGGGAGCGGCGGCGGCGGCCTGACCGGACCGGCCCGCCCGGTCCTGCCCGAGCAGCCGCGTTCCGACCAGCGCCGGCCCGACCAGGACTGAACCCGCGTCAGCCACCCCGGCACCGCGCGCCGGCCGTGCCCGCCGTGCCGGCCGTCCCCGCCGCGCGATCCGCCGACTGCCGCCGCCCGCCCGCTACTTGCCGCCGGAGGCCAGCTCGCGCGAGCGGTCCCGGGCCGCCTCCAGCGCGCCGAGCAGCGCCGCGCGCACCCCGTGGTTCTCCAGTTCGCGAATGGCCGCGATGGTGGTGCCCGCCGGCGAGGTGACCGCCTCGCGCAGCTTGACCGGGTGCTCGCCGGAGTCGCGCAGCATCACCGAGGCGCCGATCGCCGACTGCACGATCAGGTCGTGCGCCACCTGCCGGGGCAGACCGAGCAGGATGCCCGCGTCGGTCATCGCCTCGACCAGGTAGTAGAAGTAGGCCGGCCCCGAGCCGGAGAGCGCGGTGGCCGCGTCCTGCTGGGCCTCCGGCAGGCGCAGCGCCTGGCCGACCGACTGGAAGATCTGCTCGGTGCGCAGCAGGTGCTCCTCGGAGGCGTGCGAGCCGCCCGAGATGACGCTCATGCCCTCGTCGACCAGCACCGGCGTGTTGGGCATCACCCGCACCACCGGCGTGCCGGCCGGCAGCCGGGCCTCGAACCAGCGGGTGGGGATGCCGGCCGCGGCCGAGATGACCAGCCGGTCCGCGCGCACGTGCGGGCCCAGCTCCTCCATCAGGGTGCCCATGTCCTGCGGCTTCACGGCCAGGATCAGGGTGTCGGCGAGCTTGGCCGCCTCGCGGTTGGTGCTCGCCCGCACGCCGTACCGGGCCGCCAGTTCGGCGGCCCGCTCGGGGCGGCGCGCGGTGACCAGGACGTCGGCGGGATGCTTGCCCGCGCGCAACAGACCGGACAGCAGGGCCTCACCGATCTTGCCGGTGCCCAGGAAGGCGATCCGCTGGGGGTGGACGACGCTACTGGCCATGGCGTTGCTCCTTGATCACCGCGACGGTACTGCGCCCATCCTCGCACCCGGCCCGGGCCCGGCCCGGGTGGCGTCCAGTCGGCGGACGCCGCGTCGGCGGGCGCCGCGGGCCCACGGCCACGGGGCTCCCAGTAGGGGAAAGGTCAGGGATCGATCCCCTGGCACCACGGCCCCGCGAGGAGCACCGTGGAGGCATGGGACACGAGGATTTGTCGCGACGCGAGAACCGGCAGCTGGCCGTCGCCTCGGCATCCACCGGACCGTGGCGTTCGGCCGCGGTGGTGGGCGCGGTGGTGGGCGGTGCGGCGCTGGGGGTGGATGTCCTGACCGGACACTGGACGACCAGCATCCTGGCCGGACCGGCCGGGCTGGCACTGTTCTTCTTCTTCCTGGTCGGCACCGTCGGCGGCCAGCTGCGCAAGGACACCGGCGACCGGCGGCTGCGCCGCTGGGCGGACGCGCACCCCTGGCAGGCCGCCCTGCCGGCGAGTGCGGCGCTGCTGGTGCTCAACACCCTGGCGCTGAGCATCCTGGGGAGCTGGGGCCTGTTCGGGGCGCTCTTCACCTCGCTGCTGCCGGCCGGGATCCTGCTGGTCATCGCGGGGGTGGTCGGGTCGGTGAAGGCCGCACGCCGCAGCGCCTGATCCGCCCGCCGGCCGGTGGGCGACGACAGGTCGGGAGCTATCCGCACAGAACGCACACCGGGCCGCCGCAGAACGGCCGCCCGGTGTGCGAACTGCTGGGCGCGATCTGCATACTGACCGCGTGCCGATAGCCGAAGACCCCGAACCGAAGCCCTCCACCGAGGAGCCCGACCCGTTCGCCGACCTCGTCCTGGACGAGGACTTCATCCGGGGTGCCACCGTCAAGGAGCAGTCCGGGCGCGCCCGGATGCTCACCGCCCGCTGGAAGCGCCGGCCGCCGCAGGAGACCGCCTGGCGCCCGCCCACCGAGATCCGCCGCCGCCGCTTCGGCCGTCGCGCGAAGGCGGTCGACCCCTGGGGCAACCGCCGCAGCCGCTCGCGCAACTGGCAGACCCCGCTCTACGTGCTGCTCGCGGTCGCCGTGGCCGCCGCCGCGCTGAACGTCAACGGGCTGCACGCCTGGTACGGCAGCCACTTCGGCGCCGGTTCGCAGGACGACGGCGTCCCGGCCCCCGTCGCCGCGCCCGCCGGCCCGCGTCCGGCACCCTCCACCCAGGCTCCCGAGAGCGCCGCCCCCACCGCCGCGCCCACCACCCAGGCCCCGCAGACGCCCACCGTGGCCCAGCCCTGGCTCGGCTCGCCGGCCGAGAGCTACCCGAGCGGTGCGGACGCCATCGAGGTGCCGCCGGCCCAGGCCACCGGGGTGTTCGACCAGGACCAGGTGGCGGCCCAGCTCCAGTTGGTCAAGCAGTACCTGGTGACGGCGAACCTGGACCCGGCCGTGGTCTCCGGTGGCGCCACCCGGCAGGTGCTCGACCTGCTGGACTCCCAGGAGCGCGCCGAGCTCGGGTCGGCGCTGGCCCACCCGGACCCGCAGCACGACCCGACCACCTGGATGAGCCGCTTCAACGCCCGCACCGCCGTACTGGCCGTGCCGGAGATCAAGCTGCAGGGCCGGATCACCTTCGAGGGCGACGGCAAGCACGGGGTGCTGGTGCACACCGACTACAGCTTCGTCTACGCGCTGGTCCCCGGCCCCGACCGGTACCAGCCGGTCCCCCAGGGCTCGGCCACCCCGCGGAGCACCACCAACCCCCAGTCGGTGGCCCTGTTCCAGCCCGGCGCGACCACCGAGGTCACCCGGGAGATCGTCCGCCGGGTCCAGGACTTCCGGTTCTACGACCCGCAGCACTACGACGTGGACCCCGGGAAGATCGTCTTCGCCGAGGGCCGCAACGACATGGCGGGCAACTACTGCGAGATGGGCGACGGTTGGCTGCAGCCGGCCTTCCCCGACAACGACCTGCCCGACCGGAGCCCGGGCACCGGCCCCACCACCGACCCGTACGACCGCAGCAAGCCGCTGCCGGACGGCGGCGGCGGGTGCGGGCACGTCTCCCGCACCTGAGCTACTTCTTCCTGCGCTTCTTGCCCGGGCGCCCGGACCGCGAGCCACCGCGCTCGTCGTACCGGGCGCTCGCCGCTTCCCAGGCCGCCCGGTGCACGCCCTCGCCGGGCGCCTCCAGCAGGCTGCGGGCGAAGTACGCGGCGGCCGCGCCCACGCAGCCGATCAGCCAGACCGCGCCGAGCGACTTGTCCTCGGCCATCCAGCCGGTGAGCGCCTCGGGGCCCTCGGCGAGCACCTTCCAGGTCCGCAGCGCGGCCAGGAAGGAGCAGAGCGCGATGGCCGCCACCAGCAGCCAGGTGACGAAGCCGCCGGACTGCGAGATCCGCACCCCGCCCACCGCGAAGCGCAGCACCAGCGCGCCGGCCGCCACCGTGAGCAGGGCGCCGAGCGAGACCCCCACCCGCCGCAGCCAGTAGGCGGCGCCGTGGGCCACCCAGGTGGTTCCGAAGAATCGGATGGGCTCGGGGGCGGGGGAGCTCGCGTCGGTCACAGGTCCGATTATCCCCGCATCGTCCCGATCCCGGGACGATGCGGGGCCCGGTCAGCCCAGCTTGCCGACGTCGCGCACCGCGCCCTTGTCGGCCGAGGTGGCCATCGCCGCGTACGCCCGCAGCGCCTGGCTCACCTGGCGCTCGCGGTTCGCCGGACGGTAGCCGGTCCCGCTCTCCAGCTTCAGCCGACGCTCGTGCAGCTCCTCGAAGGAGACCTCCAGCTGGACGGTGCGGCCGGGGATGTCGATCGAGATCACGTCACCGTCCTCCACCAGCGCGATCGTGCCGCCCGAGGCGGCCTCCGGGGAGACGTGGCCGATGGACAGGCCCGAGGTGCCGCCCGAGAACCTGCCGTCGGTGATCAGCGCGCAGGCCTTGCCCAGGCCGCGGCCCTTGAGGAAGGAGGTCGGGTAGAGCATCTCCTGCATGCCCGGGCCGCCCTTGGGGCCCTCGTAGCGGATCACCACCACGTCGCCCTCCTTGACCCGCTTGGTGAGGATCGCGTCGACCGCGTCCTCCTGCGACTCCACCACCACGGCGGGCCCGCTGAAGGTCCAGATCGACTCGTCCACGCCGGCGGTCTTCACGATGCAGCCGTCCTCGGCCAGGTTGCCGTACAGCACGGCCAGCCCGCCCTCGACGGAGTAGGCGTGCTCGACGGCGCGGATGCAGCCGCCCGCGCCGTCGGTGTCCAGCGACTCCCAGCGCTCGGACTGCGAGAAGGCGGTGGCCGAGCGGACGCAGCCGGGCGCGGCGTGGAACAGCTCGACGGCGGCCGGGGCGGGCGAGCCGCCGCGCACGTCCCAGGTCTTGAGCCACTCGGCGAGCGAGGCGCTGTGCACGGTGTGCACGTCCTCGTTGAGCAGCCCGCCGCGGTAGAGCTCGCCCAGGATCGCCGGCACGCCGCCGGCCCGGTGGACGTCCTCCATGTAGTAGTTGCCGTTCGGCGCCACCTTGGACAGGCACGGCACCCGGCGCGAGATGGCGTCGATGGCCCGCATGTCGAAGTCCAGCTCGGCCTCCTGGGCCGCGGCCAGCAGGTGCAGGATGGTGTTGGTCGAGCCGCCCATCGCGATGTCCAGCGCCATGGCGTTCTCGAACGCGGCGCGGGTGGCGATGTTGCGCGGCAGGACCGACGCGTCGTCCTGGTGGTAGTAGCGCTCGGTGATCTCCACGATGGTGCGCCCGGCGTCCTCGTACAGGGCCCGGCGGGCGGTGTGGGTGGCCAGCACCGAGCCGTTGCCGGGCAGCGAGAGGCCGATCGCCTCGGTCAGGCAGTTCATCGAGTTGGCGGTGAACATCCCCGAACAGGAGCCGCAGGTGGGGCAGGCGTTCTCCTCGATGATCGCGATGTCGGCGTCCGAGACGGACTCGTTCACCGCGTCGGAGATCGCGTTGACCAGGTCGAGCCGGCGCACCGTGCCGTCCACCAGGGTCGCCTTGCCGGCCTCCATCGGGCCGCCGGAGACGAAGACCACCGGGATGTCCAGGCGCAGCGCGGCCATCAGCATGCCGGGGGTGATCTTGTCGCAGTTGGAGATGCAGACCAGCGCGTCCGCGCAGTGCGCGTTGACCATGTACTCCACGCTGTCGGCGATCAGGTCGCGCGAGGGCAGCGAGTAGAGCATGCCGCCGTGGCCCATCGCGATGCCGTCGTCCACCGCGATGGTGTTGAACTCGCGCGGGATGCCGCCGGCCGCCTTGATCGCCTCGGAGACGATCCGGCCCACCGGCTGCAGGTGGGTGTGGCCCGGCACGAACTCGGTGAAGGAGTTGGCCACCGCGATGATCGGCTTGCCGAAGTCCTCGCGGGCTACGCCGGCGGCCCGCAGAAGCGCGCGGGCGCCTGCCATGTTGCGACCGTGGGTGACCGTACGCGACTTCAGCTCGGGCACAGCGCTCTCCATCCTGCGGGGTGGGTAGGACCGACTGGTGTAACAGTCGAGCGTACGCCGCCGTCCTGCCCGCCGGACGCCCCGTCCGCATGGCGGTCAGCGCGGGTCGTGCCCTGGTCAGGCCCTGGTCAGGCCTCCTTGACCGCCACCGTCAGGTCCACCGTGTAGGGCTCGGTGACCCGCCCGTCGGGGAACAGCCCCATCAGCCACGCCCGGTCGTCGGCCAGCACCGACTCGCGCAGCTCGGGCTCGGCGACCGCGAAGTACGACTTGGAGCGCAGGTCGCAGATCACCTCGTCCACCGTGATCGTCCGCTCCCAGCGCAGCCGGGCGCCGGCGACCCGCAGCGGGTGGCGGCTCAGCGGCTCGGTGACGGCGTTCATCACCCCGTAGTAGTGGTACGAGGGCAGCGCGGCCGCGTGCCGGCGCTCCTGCTCGGCCAGCCACGGCACCGAGCGGTCCTTGAGGTTCCAGAAGAGCACCAGCGCGCCGCCCGGGCGCAGCACCCGGATCGCCTCGGGGATCGAGCGGTCCGGGTCGGTCCAGTGGAAGGCCTGGGCGTAGCTGATCAGGTCGGCGCTGGCGTCGTGGAACGGCAGCTCGTCGCCGACCGCCTTGACCACCGGGGTGCCGGGGCTGCTCTCCCGCAGCCGGGCCGCCATCTGCACGCTGGGCTCCACCGCGACCACCCGCGCGCCGCGGGCCTGCAGCAGCCGGGTGGCGATGCCGGTGCCGGCGCCCACGTCCAGCACGTCGGCGCCGCGCAGCGGGCGGCCGGCCAGGCGCTCGACGGCCTCGAACAGCGCGTCGGGGTAGGACGGCCGGGCCCGGTCGTAGGCGTCGGCCACGGTGTCGAAGGAACTCGCGTGCGCCTGGTGCCGACCGTCCGTCATCTCACCCTCCCCGGTGGTTCGTTCAAGGATCAGCCTACCCGGGTGGCGGTGGCCAGGTGCAGCCGGGTGAAGGCCAGCGCCTCGGCCAGGTCGGCCTCCCGCTCGGCGGGTGAGCCCGAGCGCCGGGTGTTGACCTCCAGCACCACGTGGCCCGCGAACCCGGTGCGGGCCAGGCGCTCCAGCAGCTCGGCGCAGGGCTGGTTGCCGCGGCCCGGGATCAGGTGCTCGTCCTTGCCGGAGCCGGAGCCGTCGGCCAGGTGCACGTGGGCCAGCCGCTCGCCCATCCGGTCGACCATCGCGAAGGCGTCGATCCGGGAGGTGGCGGCGTGCGAGAGGTCGATGGTGAAGTGCCGGTACTCCTCCTCGGTGACGTCCCAGCCGGGGGCGTAGGCGAGCATCTCGCGGTCCTTGTAGCGCCAGGGGTACATGTTCTCCACCGCGAAGCGCACCGCCGTCTCGCCCGCCATCCGGTCGATGCCGCGCACGAAGTCGCGGGCGTACTGGCGCTGCCAGCGGAACGGCGGGTGGACCACCACGGTGTCCGCGCCGAGCCGCTCGGCGGCCGCCCGGGCCCGTTTGAGCTTGGTCCACGGGTCGGTGCTCCAGACCCGCTGGGTGATCAGCAGGCAGGGCGCGTGCACCGCCAGGATCGGCAGCCGGTGCTTGTCGGCCAGCGCGCGCAGGGCGTCCGGGTCCTGGCTGATCGGATCGTTCCAGACCATCACCTCCACCCCGTCGTACCCGAGGGCGGCGGCCAGCTCGAAGGCGATCGCGGTGTTGTCGGGGTAGACCGAGGCGGTGGACAGCGCCACCTTGGTGTCCGGGATGTGCAGCGCGGGGCGCGGCGGCAGCACCAGCCGGTCGGTGGTGCGCAGCAGGGGCGCGGGGCGCGCGGCGGCGGCCTTGCGGGGGATCCGCAGCCGCGGGGGGCGCGGGGGGCGGGCCGCACCGGCGCCGCCCATCCGCGCGGTCCGGCGCCGCGGGCGGGCTCCGGGGTCGTCGGCCGGGTCCTCGTCCTCCACGGGAAACAGCGTATGCGGCCCCGGGCCCGCGCGGGGCCGCACCGGCCCGGGGTCAGCGGGTCGCTCGCGCCGGTCGGGCCGGTCCGGGCGGTCGGGTCGGCCCGGGCGGTCGCGCCGGGCCGGGCGCCCGGGGCTCAGCGCACGGCCGGCCCGTCCAGCCCGTCGAGCCGGCGCAGGATGATGCCCTCGCGCAGCGCCCAGGGACAGATGTCCAGCTCGTCGAGCCCGAACAGGTCCATCGCCGCGTCCGCCACCAGGGCGCCGGCCAGCAGCTGGCGGGCCCGGCCCTCGGAGACGCCGGGGATCCGGGCCCGCTCGGCGGCCGTCATCGTGGTCAGCCGCGGCACCCAGGCGGCCAGCCCGGCCCGGCTGAGCTTGCGCTGCACCCGCGGGCCGGCCTCGGCGGGGGCCGCACCGGTCATCCGGGCCAGCTGCTTGAAGGTCTTGGAGGTGGCCACCGCGTGGTCCGGCGGCCCCAGCCGGGCCACCTCGCCCACCACGGTCGCGATCTCGGCCCGGATGTGCCGGCGCAGCCCGCGCACCGCCTCCGGGTCGGCCACGTCACCCGGCAGCCAGGCGGCGGTGAGCCGGCCTGCGCCCAGCGGGAGCGAGACGGCGGTGTCCGGCTGCTCGTCCAGCCCGCAGGCGATCTCCAGCGAGCCGCCGCCGATGTCCAGGTCCAGCAGCCGGCCCGAGGACCAGCCGAACCAGCGGCGCACGGCCAGGAAGGTCAGCCGCGCCTCGTCGCGCCCGGAGAGCACCTGCAGCTCGACGCCGGTCTCGTCCTGCACCCGCTTGAGCACCGCCTCGCCGTTGGCCGCCTCGCGCACCGCCGAGGTCGCGAACGGGAGCAGGTCCACCACGCCCTTGTCCTCGGCCACCCGCAGCGAGGAGGAGACCATGCCGATCAGCCGCAGCACCCCGTCCTCGGTGATCGCCCCCTGCTCGTCGAGCAGCTCGGCGAGCCGCAGCTCCGCCTTGTGCGAGTACGCGGGCAGGGGCGCGGCACCGGGGTGGGCGTCCACCACGAGGAAGTGGACGGTGTTGGAACCTACGTCGAGCACACCGAGTCGCATAACGCACCACGCTACGCCACGGCACCTGGGGAAATCCCGTCTGTTCGATTGCGGATGGGCACCGGTGGACGGCAGCCTGACTGGCTGGGACACCCGCCTTCCGACCGCATCGATCCTGGGAGCAGCGAGACATGACGATCAGTCACCGCCTGGTGGGCGCCGGCGAGCACAAGGTGATCGTGCTGCACGACTGGTTCGGCACCGCCGCGGGCTGGGGGCCGTTCCTCGACTACCTGGACAGGTCGGCGTTCGGCTACGCCTTCCTGGACTACCGCGGCTACGGCGACCGCACCGAGGTGCCCGGCGCCTACACGCTCGCCGAGATCGCCCAGGACGTGCTGGCGCTGGCCGACCAGCTGGGCTGGGAGCGCTTCTCCCTGGTGGGCCACTCGATGGGCGGCAAGGCGGTGCAGCAGGTGCTGCTCCAGGCGCCGCGGCGGATCCGCAAGCTGGTCGGGATCGCCCCGGTGCCGGCCTCGGCCTACCCGCTGGACGGCGACGCCCACGACCTGTTCCACGGCGCCGCGACCCGCCTGGAGAACCGCCGCGCGATCCTCGACCTGGTCACCGGGCAACGGGCCAACCCCCTCTGGCTGGACCGGATGGTCGCCCGCTCCACCGCCACCTCGCGCGTGGACGCCTTCGCCGCGTACCTCACCGACTGGACCACCCGGGACTTCGCGGCGAAGGTGGCCGGCGCCGACCTGCCGGTGCGGGTCTTCGTCGGCGAGTACGACCTGGCGCTCACCGCCGAGGTGATGCGCGCCACCTGGCTGACCCACTACCCGCGGGCCACCCTGACGGTGCTGCCGGGCAGCGGGCACTACCCGATGTACGAGATCCCGGTGGCCTTCGCGACCGCCCTGGAGGAGTTCCTGCACGACTGACCGGGCGGCCCGCACCCGCCGGCTGTCCCGCACGCGGCGGCGGCTGCCCTACCCTTGCCGGGTGGCCGCCATCGACATCCCCACCCCCCAGCTCAAGAAGCCCCTCCCCGAGGTCGGGCTGGACTTCCCGCGCGCCTGGGTCGAGTTCGCCGACCCCGCCGACGACGAGCAGGTCTTCCGCTGCGACCTGACCTGGCTGACCTCCCGCTGGAGCTGCATCTTCGGCAAGGGCTGCCACGGCATCCGCCCCGGCCGCGGTGACTCCGACGGCTGCTGCACGCTGGGCGCGCACTACTCGGACGAGGACGACGAGAAGCGGGTGATGGGCCACGCCGCCCGGCTCACCCCGCAGACCTGGCAGCTGTACGCCGAGGGCACCGACAAGAAGGGCCGGCTGGTGCGCGACGGCGGCGTCACCATGCTCGACGAGGACGGCGACCGGCAGACCCGCCGGGTCGACGGCGCCTGCATCTTCCTCAACCGGCCCGGCTTCGCGGGCGGCGAGGGCTGCGCGCTGCACACGCTGGCGCTGCAGGAGGGCAAGGAGCCGCTGGAGACCAAGCCGGACGTCTGCTGGCAGCTGCCGGTGCGCCGCACCTACGACTGGATCGACCGGCCGGACGACACCCGCTACCTGCAGGTGACCATCGGCGAGTACGACCGGCGCGGCTGGGGCCCCGGCGGCCACGACCTGCACTGGTGGTGCACCAGCAGCCCCGAGGCGCACCAGGGCGCGGACGCCGTCTTCGTCAGCTACCGGCCCGAGCTCACCGAGCTGATGGGCGCCGAGGCGTACGCGGTGCTGGCCGAGCTGTGCGAGCAGCGGATCGCGGCCAAGGGCGACCGCCGGCTCGCCCCGCACCCGGCGGACCCGGCGAAGCCCGCCGCCAGGGGCACGGCCAAGGCCGGGACCAAGGGCGAGGGCAGGAACGAGGGCAAGAGCGGGCACAAGGGCGAGGGCAAGGGCGGCAAGAAGCAGCCGAAGCCGTAGGCGCTACTTGTCGATGTCCCCGACCACGAAGAACATCGAGCCGAGGATCGCCACCATGTCGGCCACCAGGGTGCCGGGCAGCAGCTCGGTGAGCACCTGGATGTTGTTGAAGGACGCCGAGCGCAGCTTGAGCCGCCACGGCGTCTTGTCGCCGCGCGAGACCAGGTAGTAGCCGTTGAGCCCCAGCGGGTTCTCGGTCCAGGCGTAGGTCTCGCCCTCGGGGGCCTTGAGCACCTTGGGCAGCCGCAGGTTGACCGGCCCCGCCGGCAGGGTGGCCAGCTTGTCCAGGCAGGCGTCGGCCAGGTCCAGCGAGTTGGCCGCCTGGTCCAGCAGGCACTCGAAGCGGGCCAGGCAGTCGCCCTCGGTGCGGACCGTGACGTCGAGCACGTCCTGCAGCTCGCCGTAGGCCAGGTAGGGCTGGTCGCGGCGCAGGTCGAAGTCCAGCCCCGAGGCCCGGGCGATCGGGCCGCTGACCCCGTAGCCGCGCGCCTGGTCGGCGCTGAGCACGCCCACCCCGGCGGTGCGGGCCCGGAAGATCTCGTTGCCCAGCACCAGGTCCTGGTAGACCGGCAGCTGGGCGCGGACGGCGGCGACCGCCGCGCGCACCCGGCCGAGCCACCCGGCCGGCAGGTCCTCCTTGAGGCCGCCGACCCGGTTGAACATGTAGTGCATCCGCCCGCCGCTGGCCTCCTCCAGCACCTGCTGGAGCTCCTCGCGGCTGTGGAAGGCGTAGAAGACGGGGGTGATGCCGCCCAGCTCCAGCGGGTAGGAGCCGATGAACATCAGGTGGTTGAGCACCCGGTTCAGCTCGGCGAGCAGGGTCCGGATCCAGACCGCGCGCTCGGGGACCTCCATGCCCAGCATCCGCTCCACGGCCAGCACCACGCCCAGCTCGTTGGAGAAGGCGGAGAGCCAGTCGTGCCGGTTGGCCAGCATGATGATCTGCCGGTAGTCCCGGGCCTCGAAGAGCTTCTCGGCGCCGCGGTGCATGTAGCCGATCACCGGCTCGGCCGAGACGATCCGCTCACCGTCGAGCACCAGCTTGAGCCGGAGCACGCCGTGGGTGGCCGGGTGCTGCGGGCCGATGTTCAGCACCATGTCGGTCGCGGTGTGCTCGGCGCCCGCGCCGATGCCGACGGTGGTCTCCTTCAGACTGCTCATGCCTGCAGAGTCTGCCACCCCGCCAGCCCGGCCAGGCTGCGCGGTACCGGCATGCGGACAGCCTGGAGCAGCCAGCCGAAGCCGCCGAGCCCGGCGCTCGCGGTGAGCTCGGCCGCCTCACCGGCCGCGGCCAGCGCGCGCAGGTAGCCGGCCGGGTCGCCGCTCGCCTGCGCCAGCGGCGGCCGGGCGCCGTCCACGCCGAGCGCGCGCAGGGCCTCGCGCTGGGTTGTCCACAGGGTGTGGACATCCTGCCCGCCGCGCACCGCCACCGCGTCCAGCGCGACGTGCGCCGTCAGGTCGCACCCGCCGTCCGGGACCGGCGGCACCTCGCGGCCCTCCCGGAAGCCGGTCAGCGTCCCGAAGAGCGGGCGCTCGGCCCGGTGGTGCGCGTAGTCCACGGCCACCGCCAGCCCGCGCTCCAGCGCGCCCACCGCCGCCGCCCAGGCCGCGTCCCGGGGCGCGCCCAGCTCGACGCGCTCCCCCTGCGGCCACCAGCGCGCCGCCCAGGCGGCGTCCTCGGCCTCCAGCACGGCACCCAGCCGCTCGGCGCCGTCGGGCGCGACCTCCAGGTAGCGCAGCACGCCGTCGTCGTCCGCCTCGGCGATCTCCAGCGGCACGTTGTCCAGCCACTCGTTGGCGAAGAGCAGGCCCACCGAGCCGGCCGGCACCCGCGCCGTCCAGCGCACCTGCGCCGGCAGGCCCGGTGGCCGGTCCGCCAGCTCCACCCCGTACCCGGTGAGCCGCCCGGGCAGCAGACCGGCCAGCGCGCCGACCAGCTCGCCGCGCCCGGCCCCGACGTCGATCAGGGCGATCTCGGCCGGGTGGCCCAGCGCCTCGTCCACCTCCAGGAGCAGTCGCCCCACCGCCTGCGCGTACTGGCGCGAGGCGTGCACCGAGGTGCGGAAGTGGCCCGCCGGCCCCTCCGGCCTGCGGTAGAAGCCGCCGTCCACCCCGTAGAGGGCCTGCTCCATGGCGGGTCGCCAGCGCATCCAGGTCATGCCGAGACGCTACCGGGGTCCGACCTGCGGACGAGGAAGGGATCGCTCTCCCGGCGGACGGGAACGGCCATTCGCACTGCCTAGGCTGGTCACGTGCATCGACTCAACGCCTGGCTTCGCGGACACCCCCTGGTGGTCGATGGCGTCTGGGCGTCCATCGTGCTCTTCCTGGCGCTGGTCAGCGACTACCCCGACGGCACCTTCCAGCGGATCGCCTACTTCACCGTCTCGGGCATCATCGCCGTCCTGATGGTGGTCCGTCGGCGCTGGCCCGACCTCACGGTGGCGGTCGGCATGGCGCTCGGCCTCGTCCAGGTGGTCCTGCGGGTCGACCCGGACGCCTCCTCCCTCGGGTACCTGGTCTTCGTCTACACCGGGGCCGCCTTCGGCGCGCGCTGGTCCTCGCGGCTGGCGCTGGTCGGGAGCCTGGTCGCCGGGCCGCTGAGCATGCTGGTCTTCCACGACTCGAACGACGCCGGCCACGGTTTCCTGCAGCGGTCCTTCGTCGCCCTGCTGCTCTCCAGCCCCTTCATCCTCTGCTGGGCCTGGGGCCGGCTCACCCGGGTGCGGCGGGCCTACCTGGTCGAGCTGGAGGACCGGGCCGAGCGCCTGGAGCGCGAGCGCGACGCCCAGGCCAAGGTCGCGGTGGCCGCCGAGCGGGCCCGGATCGCCCGCGAGCTGCACGACGTGGTCGCGCACAACGTCTCGGTGATGATCGTTCAGGCCGACGGCGCGGCCTACGTGATGGACAACTCACCGCAGCAGGCCAAGGAGGCGCTGGGCACCATCGCCGCCACCGGCCGGCAGGCGCTGGTCGAGATGCGCCGCCTGCTGGGCGTGCTGCGCACCGCCGACGCCGCCGAGGAGTACGTGCCGCAGCCCAGCGTCGAGGAGCTGCCGGAGCTGCTGGAGCAGGTCCGCACCGCGGGCCTGCCGGTGGAGTTCACCACCTCCGGCGAGGCCCGCGAGCTGCCGCGCGGGGTCGAGCTGACGGTCTACCGGATCGTCCAGGAGGCGCTCACCAACGTGCGCAAGCACGGTGGTCCCAACGCCAGCGCCCGGGTCGCCGTGGACTTCGGCGACCGCGACCTGAACGTGCTGATCGAGGACGACGGGCGCGGCAGCACCGACGAACAGCTGGCCCGCGGCGGCGTGGACGGTCAGGGCCATGGTCTGATCGGCATGCGCGAGCGGATCGGCATGGTCAGCGGCAGCCTGGACGCCGGTCCCCGGCCCGGCGGCGGCTTCCGGATCCGGGCCGTGCTGCCGCTCAAGACCGCGAAGTGAGGGTGTCCGGCACCCGGTGGGCGACGCCGCCCGCCGGGTGCCGGACGCCCGCAGAGACAGGAGAGCCAGTGACCATCCGTGTGATGCTCGTCGACGACCAGGAACTGCTGCGGACCGGCTTCCGCATGGTCCTGCAGTCCCAGGGCGACATCGAGATCTCCGCCGAGGCGGGCGACGGCGCCCAGGCGCTGGAGGTGCTGCGCACCGCCGAGGTGGACGTCATCCTGATGGACGTCCGGATGCCGCGGATGGACGGCGTGCAGGCCACCCGGCAGATCTGCCTGGAACCCGACGGCACCCCGCGCCCCGACGCCCCCAAGGTGCTCATCCTGACCACCTTCGACCTGGACGAGTACGCCTTCGCCGCGCTCAAGGCCGGCGCCAGCGGGTTCCTGCTCAAGGACGTCCCGCCGACCGAGCTGGTCGCCGCGATCCGCTCGGTGCACGGCGGGGACGCGGTGGTCGCCCCGACCACCACCCGCCGCATGATCGACCGCTTCGCCGAGGTGCTGCCGCTCACGCAGACGCCCACCGGTCCGCCCGCCCTGGAGCCGCTGACCGAGCGCGAGCGCGAGGTCTTCCTGCTGGTCGCCCAGGGCCTGTCGAACGGCGAGATCGCCGGCGGGCTGCGGCTCTCCGAGGCCACCGTGAAGACCCACGTGGGCCGGATCCTGGCCAAGCTGGGGCTGCGCGACCGGGTGCAGGCCGTGGTGCTGGCCTACGAGGCCGGCCTGATCCGGGCCGGCGGCAGCTGAGGGCTCCCGACCGGCGGGGGGCCGCAGCGCACCGGACCGAGCCGGGGCGGCCACGGGCGGGCCGTACGATGGGACGGTACGTCTGGTACCCGTAGAGGACTGGAACGCGAACCGTGAGCACCTCCGACGACCTGTTCGACTTCGACCCCGCGGGCCTCGACCCCGCCGACCGGCCGGCCCGCCTGGCCGTCGGCGTGGTGGGCACCGGCCGGGTCGGCCCGGCGCTGGGCGCCGCGCTGCGGCTGCCCGGCCACCGCGTGGTGGCCGCCTCCGGGGTCTCCACCACCTCCCGCCGCCGGGCCGAGGCCCTGCTGCCGGGCGTGCGCCTGGTGACCCCGCCTCAGGTGCTGGCCGCCGCCGACCTGGTGCTGCTGACCGTGCCCGACGACGCGCTGGCCGCCCTGGTGGCCGGGCTGGCCGCCACCGGCGCGATCCGCCCGGGCCAGCTGGTGGTGCACACCAGCGGCGCGCACGGCGTGGGCATCCTGGAGCCCGCCACCCGGGCCGGCGCGCTGCCGCTGGCCCTGCACCCCGCGATGACCTTCACCGGCACCTCGGTCGACCTGGCTCGCCTGGCCGGCTGCCCCTTCGGGGTGAGCGCGCCCGACGAGCTGCGGCCGGTGGCCGAGGCGCTGGTGGTGGAGATGGGCGGCGAGCCCGAGTGGGTGCCCGAAGCGGTCCGGCCGCTCTACCACACGGCCCTCGCGCACGGCGCGAACCACCTGGTCACCCTGGTCGCGCAGGCCGCCGAGCTGCTGCGCACGGCCGGGGTGGCCGAGCCCGGCCGGCTGCTGGGCCCGCTGCTGGGCGCCGCCCTGGACAACAGCCTGCGCTCCGGCGACGCCGCGCTGACCGGCCCGGTCGCCCGCGGCGACACGGGGACGGTGCGCCGCCACCTGGCGCAGCTCAGTACGGTGTCCCCGGACATCCCGGCGGCCTACCGGGCGATGGCGAAGGCCACCGCCCAGCGGGCCCTGGCGCACGGGACGCTGAAGGAAGAAGCGGCGGCCGCGCTGCTGGACGTACTCAACGAGGAGACTCTCTGATGGCCCGCCCGAAGCCCGCCACCAAGGCCCCCAAGACCCGCCGGACCGCCCTGACCCACACCGTCGCCGACTTCGAGCCGGCCTTCTGGCCCGACGAGCAGCCGGTGGACAACGCGGTCGTGATGACCATGGGCGCGCTGCACGAGGGCCACGCGGCCCTGATCCGCGCCGCCCGCAAGGAGGTCGGCGCGGACGGCCGGGTGGCGGTGACGGTCTTCGTCAACCCGCTGCAGTTCGGCGAGGGCGAGGACCTGGACCGCTACCCGCGCTCGCTGGCCGCCGACGTCCGCCTCGCCGAGGAGAACGGCGCCGACGTGGTCTTCGCGCCGCTGCCCGAGGAGGTCTACCCCAACGGCACCCCGCAGGTGCGACTGGCCGCGGGCCCGATGGGCGAGCGCTTCGAGGGGGCGACCCGTCCGGGCCACTTCGACGGCATGCTGACCGTGGTCGCCAAGCTGCTGCACATCACCGACCCGGACTTCGCCTTCTTCGGCGAGAAGGACGCCCAGCAGCTGGCGATCGTCCAGCGGATGGTGGCCGACCTGGACTTCGACGTCGAGGTGGTCGGGGTGCCGACCGTCCGTGAGGCGGACGGCCTGGCGCTCTCCTCGCGCAACCGCTTCCTGTCCGAGGCCGAGCGCGAGCAGGCCGCCGCACTCTCCCGGGCGCTGTTCGCCGGCCGCGACGTGGCCGCCCAGGGCCCGCGCGCGATCCGCGAGGCGGCCGGCCGGGTGCTGGCCGATGCCGAGGGCGTCGCCCTGGACTACCTGGCACTGATCGACCCGCACGACTTCGTCGAGGCCGCCGACGACTTCCAGGGGGAGGCGGTGCTGGCGGTGGCGGCCAAGGTAGGGTCCACCCGCCTGATCGACAACGTTCGTGTGATCGTCAGGTAAGTGGTCAGCGCAGTTCGTCCGTCCGGCATGCACTCACCTCAGGAGGCGTGACCCATGCTCCGCACCATGTTCAAGTCCAAGATCCACCGGGCCACCGTGACCCAGGCCGACCTGCACTACGTGGGCTCGGTGACCGTCGACCAGGACCTGCTCGAGGCCGCCGACATCCTGCCCGGCGAGCTGGTCCACATCGTCGACATCAACAACGGCGCCCGGCTGGAGACCTACACCATCGCCGGCCCGCGCGGCACCGGCGTGATCGGCATCAACGGCGCCGCCGCCCGGCTGGTCCACCCCGGCGACCTGGTGATCCTGATCGCCTACGGGCAGATGGACACCGCGGAGGCCAGGGCCTACCAGCCCAAGGTGGTCTTCGTGGACGCCGAGAACCGGATCACCGGCACCGGCGCCGACCCGGCCGAGGCCCTGCCGGACTCGGACACCCTGCGCGGCGACGCCGTGCACGCCTGAGGCCCGTCCGGCCGCAGCAGCACAACGACCCACCAGACCGGAGCATCCCCCATGCCTGCCACCCACCGTCTCACCGCCCCCGCGCCCGGCTGGACCGCCACCACCGACGTGGTGGTGGTCGGCTCCGGCGTGGCCGGCCTGACCGTCGCCCTGAGCGCACGCCAGGCGGGCCTGCGGGTGACGGTGGTCACCAAGGCCATGCTGGACGACGGCTCCACCCGCTGGGCCCAGGGCGGCATCGCCGCCGCCCTGGGCGAGGGTGACACCCCCGAGCAGCACCTGGACGACACCCTGGTGGCCGGCGCCGGCCTCTGCGACGAGGACGCGGTGCGCGCCCTGGTCACCGAGGGCCCCGACGCCGTGCGCCACCTGATCGCCGCCGGCGCGACCTTCGACCAGGACGCCGACGGCGAGATCCTGCTGACCCGCGAGGGCGGCCACCACCGGCACCGGATCGTGCACGCGGGCGGCGACGCCACCGGGGCGGAGATATCGCGGGCCCTGGTGGCCGCGGTCCGCTCGGACCCGGGCCTGGAACTGATCGAGCACGCGCTCGTCCTGGACCTGCTCACCGACGCCGCCGGCCACGCGGCCGGCCTGACCCTGCACGTGATGGGCGAGGGCCAGCGCGACGGGGTCGGCGCGATCCGGGCCCGGGCCGTGGTGCTGGCCACCGGCGGCATGGGCCAGGTCTTCGCCGCCACCACCAACCCGGCGGTCTCCACCGGCGACGGCGTGGCGCTCGCGCTGCGCGCCGGCGCCGAGGTGACCGACCTGGAGTTCGTCCAGTTCCACCCCACCGTGATGTGGCTGGGCCCGCAGGCCGAGGGCCAGCAGCCGCTGGTCTCCGAGGCGGTGCGCGGCGAGGGCGCCCACCTGGTCGACGCCGACGGCGTGCGCTTCATGGTCGGGCAGCACGAGCTGAACGAGCTGGCCCCGCGCGACATCGTGGCCAAGGCGATCACCCGCCGGATGCAGGCCCGGGACGCCGAGCACATGTACCTGGACGGCCGGCACTTCGGCGCCGCGATGTGGCGCGAGCGCTTCCCCACCATCCTGGCCTCCTGCCTGGCGCACGGCATCGACCCGGTCAACGGGCTGATCCCGATCGTGCCGGCCGCGCACCACGCCTCCGGCGGGGTCTCCACCGACCTGCGCGGCCGCACCACCGTGCCCGGCCTGTACGCCTGCGGCGAGGTGGCCTGCACCGGGGTGCACGGCGCCAACCGGCTGGCCTCCAACTCGCTGCTGGAGGGCCTGGTCTTCGCCGAGCGGATCGCCGCCGACCTGGCCGAGCGGCACGCGGCCGGCGAGCTGCCCGAGCGCTCGGTGGACGTGGCCGGCGCCCGGGCCGCGCGCAGCGTCCCGCTGCCGGCCCCCGAGGCGCGCGCCGCGATCCAGCACGCGATGTCACGCGGCGCCGGCGTGCTGCGCTCGGCGGCCGGCCTGGCCCGCGCCGCCGACGCGCTGGCCGGGCTGCGGGCCGAGGCGGCCGCGCACGCCGCCGCGGGCAAGCCCGCCGACCCCCGGGTGGAGACCTGGGAGGCGGCCAACCTGCTGCTGGTCTCCCAGGCGCTGGTGGCCGCCGCCGCCCGCCGCGAGGAGACCCGTGGCTGCCACTGGCGCGAGGACTTCCCCGACCGGGACGACGCCCACTGGCGCCGCCACCTGACCACCACGCTGGACGCCGAGGGCATCCGCCTCGCCGACGGCGTCCGCATCGCCCAGACCCCCGAGGAGCACTGACCACCATGACGCACGCGCACGAGGGCCACGCCCACGACGAGCACGCCCACGAGGAGCTGCCGCTGGCCGACCAGGGCGGCTGCGGCGACGGCTGCGCCTGCGGGGACGGCGAGGGCTACGAGACCGGCCTGGACCCGGCGCTGGCCGAGCTGCTGGAGGAGGCCGGCCTGGACCCGGTCGAGGTCGAGGACATCGCGACCCTGGCGCTGGCCGAGGACCTGGCCGGCGGCGAGGACGTCACGTCGGTGGCCACCGTGCCCGCCGACGCGGTGGCCACCGCCGACTTCACCGCCCGGGAGGCCGGCGTGGTGGCGGGCCTGCGGATCGCCGAGGCCGTGGTCTCGCTGATCTGCGAGGAGGAGTTCGAGGTCGAGCGGCACGTCGAGGACGGCGACACCGTCGAGGCCGGCCAGGTGCTGCTCTCGGTGCGCAGCCGCACCCGCGACCTGCTCACCGCCGAGCGCAGCGCGCTCAACCTGCTCTGCCACCTCTCCGGCATCGCGACCGCCACCCGCGGCTGGGTCACCGTCCTGGAGGGCACCGGCGCGGCGGTCCGCGACACCCGCAAGACCCACCCGGGCCTGCGCGCCCTGCAGAAGTACGCGGTGCGCTGCGGCGGCGGGGTCAACCACCGGATGGCGCTCTCGGACGCGGCACTGATCAAGGACAACCACGTGGTCGCCGCCGGCGGCGTGGCCGAGGCCTTCCGGGCCGTGCGGGCCGCCTACCCCGAGCTGCCGGTCGAGGTCGAGGTCGACACCCTCGAGCAGATCCCGCCGGTGCTCGAGGCCGGTGCGGACCTGATCCTGCTGGACAACTTCACCGTCGAGCAGCTGAAGGAGGCCGTCCAACTGGTGGCCGGCCGCGCGAAGCTGGAGGCTTCCGGCGGTCTGACCCTGGCCAGCGCGCGCGAGGTCGCGGAGACTGGTGTCGACTACCTGGCCGTCGGCGCGCTCACCCACTCCTCGCCGATCCTGGACATCGGCCTGGACCTCCGTCCGTAACGACTAACCGGAAAGCGGCCCATGCTCCTCACCATCGACGTCGGCAACACCCAGACCACGCTCGGCCTGTTCGACGGCGAGGAGATCGCCGAGCACTGGCGGATCTCCACCGATCCGCGGCGCACCGCCGACGAACTGGCGGTGCTGATGCACGGGCTGATGGGCCACCAGCCCGGCGGCCCCGGCGTCGACCGGGTGGACGGCCTGGCGATCTGCTCCTCGGTCCCCGCCGTGCTGCACGAGCTGCGCGAGGTGACCCGCCGTTACTACGGCGACGTGCCCGCGGTGCTCGTGGCGCCGGGCGTCAAGACCGGGGTGCACGTCCTGATGGACAACCCCAAGGAGGTCGGCGCCGACCGGATCGTCAACGCGCTGGCCGCCAGCCACCTCTACGGCGGCCCGTGCATCGTGGTCGACTTCGGCACCGCCACCACCTTCGACGCGATCAACGAGCGCGGCGACTACGTGGGCGGCGCGATCGCCCCCGGCATCGAGATCTCGGTGGAGGCGCTGGGCCTGCGCGGCGCGCAGCTGAAGAAGATCGAGCTGGCCCGGCCGCGCAACGTGATCGGCAAGAACACCGTGGAGGGCATGCAGTCGGGCATCCTGTACGGCTTCGCCGGCCAGGTCGACGGCGTGGTCGCGCGGATGGCCAAGGAGCTCTCGCCCAAGGACCCCGAGGACGTCCAGGTGATCGCCACCGGCGGCCTGGCCCCGCTGGTGCTCGGCGAGGCCGCCTCCATCGACGTGCACGAGCCCTGGCTGACCCTGATCGGTCTGCGCCTGGTCTACGAGCGGAACAAGGCGGCCTGAGCCCGGGGGTGCCCGCGAACGGCGCGGGCTGAGAACAGCGCGGTCCGATCCGACTAGTCCGATCAGGCGGGGTGGCGCGAGGCGTCCGACAAATCGGATATTCCTCCCGTAGTGTCACGATCATGCCTACGCCACACGGGTCCCGCGGCGGCATGGCCTTCAGCGCCGACGAAGTGCGCGTGCTGCGCCGTGCCCTCGCCCAAGCCCTCCACCCCGCGGTCCCCGCCCGCCTGCCGGTCGGCGCCGACCTGGCCGAACTCTGGGCGGAGGACGTCCAGGAGGCGCTGCGGTTGGCCGAGGCCATCGACGAGGCCGCGCTCGAGGGCGGCCGGCTGCGCGGCTTCCTGCTGGCCGAGCTGGTCCGCTACCGCTCCGCACTGCCCGGCAGCGCCCGCGGCTACCTGGAACGCCTGGAGGAGGCCGTCACCGACGGCTACCTCCCCGGCCCCGACGACCTCTCCGCGCTGCGCTCGCTCTCCCGCCAGCCCTGCGGGCCCGGCGAGCGCTCCCGCCGCTCCCGGCTGGCCGGCCGCTGCCACGCCCTGGCCGAGGCCGCGGTGCGCGAGCGGCTCGCCCGGGGCAGCGGGTTCCCGGTCGCGGCCCTGACCGCCGGACCCCAGGTGCTGCCCGCCCCCCGCCACCTGGCCGCCGTTCCCAGCACTCCCCCCGACCGAGCCGGAGGACATGTCCCGATGAGCAGCAGCCCCGCCGAGCCGCGCCGCCCCGACGCCGCCGCCAAGCCCGCCCCCGCCTCCGCCCCGGCCCCGGCCCGGCCCGCGGCCGGCCGGATCCCCACCCCCGCCGAACTCTTCGCCCGCCGGCCGCACCCGCCGGCCACCGCCGAGCAGGAGCAGGAGCTCGCCACCGGCACCGGCTGAGCGGCGCACGGCGGTTGCCGCCCCGCGGCTGCGGTCCCCCGGGACCGCAGTCGCGGGGCTTTATCGATATTGCGACCTTCCTTGGGCAAGCTCCCGGTCACGATTTCCTAAAATCTGCGCGCACTTGCACCGCTCCTGTCCGCCAATGACCGATTCGCACCGGGAGCAATTCGTTCGGCCGGCCGCACCAGGGCATAGGGTCCGCTGGGAATTTTTGTTGACCAGGGGGTCCCCGTGACATCTGCCGCCACCCGCCGCGCCGTCGGCGCCGGCACCACCGCGCTCGTCGCCCTCCTCTGGGCCGCGACGGGAACGCTCCCGGCCCAGGCCGCGGACCAGCAGCTCAAGCTGTTCCTCCCCGCCACCATGCAACTGCCGATGACGGCGCCGGCCGACCCGATGAACGACGCCTACAGCGCGCCGAACCCCCGCGTGGGCCGCACCGGCAGCACGCCGTTGCACCAGGTGCAGGTCAGTTTCGACGCGACGGCGCTGGCCGGCATCGCCGACTTCCACGTCCAGTTCGGCAGCGGTTTCACCTGCGCGACCAAGGGGTCGGTGGTCACCTGTGACGAGGGCGACCTGAACTACGACAGCATCAATGTGTTGCAGCACTACTGGCTGACCTCCGTCGCGGGCGTCAAGCCGGGCACCACCGGGCTGCTGCACGTCACCGCCTCCTCCCCGGACGCGCCCAGCACCAGCTCGGACGTGCGGGTCTCGGTCGGCGGACCGGACCTGAAGATCAAGGAGCTGGACCAGGCCCAGCACGTCAAGCCCGGCGGCACGGTCTCCCCGGTGATCGAGTTCGCCAACCTCGGCCAGGTGGCCACCAGCAAGGTCGTGGTCGAGCTGACCGTGGAGGACGGCCTGACCGCCGACCGGCGAGCCTCCAACTGCGAGTACGCGCAGACCAAGCCGACCGGCGGCGCCAAGCAGTGGCCGGGAGACACCGAGGTCATCTGCGCCCTGGACGTCGCCGTCGCCCCTGGTGAGGTCTACCGGCTCGACCCGATCGAGCTGGGCGTCTCGGCCTCCGCGTGGGCCACGGAGGTCGGCCTGGCCGTGTACTCCGGCGAGGACGCACCCTTCTCACAGGCCCCGGGCTGGCGCGCCGCCGACACCTTCCAGCGCGGCACGGGTGCGGCTCTGGGCGGGACCCGGACCGAGGACGCCGCACTGCTCGGCAGCCCGCGCCACGTGTACGACAACTCCTTCGAGTACGGCGTGCTCACCGACAACACGGCCGACCTGGTGACCCTGGGGAGCTGGGCCCCGCAGGGCGACGGCAAGCAGGGCGTCCTGTCGGTCGGGCTGCGCAACGACGGTCCCGCCTCGATCGAGTACGCGCACAGCGGCAACGACGTCGCCGACGTCCGGGTGACCCTGCCGCACGGTGTCACCGCGACCAAGGTCCCGGCCGAGTGCCACCAGCAGGAGATGACGGACCACTCGCTCGCCTACCGGTGCGAGACCTCGGACATCGTCCTCACCGGGTACCGGGCCGGCTTCGACCTCACCCTCCAGGTGGACGACCCCGCCGCCGCCCCGCAGGTCAAGGTCGACCTCCAGGACGAGAGCAACTGGAACGACCCGAAGGCCGCCTCGTTCGCCTTCGACCCGAACCCGGCCAACAACACCGTCCAGGTCGCCCTCGGCGCCGCCCGGGCCACCGCGTCCGCCACGCCGACCGGCGCCGCCGCCGCCCCGGTCGCGGCCACCAGCGCCGCCGGTACGCCGCGGGCGAGCGCGACGCCCAGCGACCCCACCGAGAACCACGACACCACCGCCGCCCCCGGCACCGAACTCGCCTTCACCGGCGGCGGCGCGGGCGCCGGCACCATCGCCGCCCTGGGCACCGGCGTCCTCGCCCTGGGCATCGGCGCCCTCGCCTTCGCCACCCGGCGCCGCCGGGCCACCGCCCAGCGGTAGTCCGACCCACCCCACGCCCCGCCACCGGCCCCGGCCGGCGGCGGGGCACCGCCGTTCCCGACACCTGATCCTGCGACAGATCAGGTGTCGATTCGTTGATATGACGGTACGCCGGCGAAGAATCACGCTCCCGTCGTGCCTGATCCGTACGGACACGACCCCCTCGGAAGCCCTAGAATTTCCCGAGAAGAAGCTGAAATCCGGGGGTTTTCGTTGAAGAACAAGTCCATGGTGAGACGTCGTCACATCGGCGCTGCCACGCTCCTCACCGCGCTGGCCACGAGTGCGGGAGCCTTTCCGGCCCATGCCGCCGCCGACCCGCAGCTGGTGATGACGCCGCCGGCGACCCTCTCGCTCCTGCCGGAGTCCGGGGAGTCCTGGAACGGAACCCTGCAGTTCGGCTTCGGGCAGAGCGGCCCGGGCACCGTGCGGAACCGGCACTTCACCTTCGACGCCACCGCCCTCCGCGGGATCGCGGACTTCCACAGCAGCAACTGCACCGCGAAGGACCTGGTCTTCACCTGCGAGACCTCCCAGGCACCGGGCGAGAGCGAGCTCCTGCCGATGATCTGGCTCACCGCGGTGCCGGGCACCGCGGTCGGTGCCACCGGCGCCCTGCACATCACCGAGTCGGCCGACGACGCCGCGAGCGTGAGCGCCGACACCCAGGTCACCGTGGGCGGCCCGCGGCTCGTGGTCGGCCAGGGCCCGGACCAGGTCACCGCCAAGGTCGGCGACACCCTCGCCCGCACCGTCGACGTCACCAACACCGGCTCGCTGCCGGCCACCCAGCTCGTGGTGACCGTGGAGGCCGCGGCCGGCCTGCGGCTCCAGCGCGAGTACGGCAACTGCGCGTACGCGGGCGGTGGCGACCCGGCCGCCCGGTGGCCCGCCGCGGGCACCGCGATCTGCACGATCGACTCCACCGTCGCCCCCGGCGAGACGGTGCACCTCGACCCGCTGCACTTCGGCGTGACCTCCGCCGCCTGGAAGTCCGACGTCAGGATCCACGTCAAGCCGGCCGCCGACCCCTACGTGGCCGCGCTGCGCAAGTCCTTCGACTACACGCCGGGCACCGGCCCCCACCTGACCGCCGGCCGGCCGGAGGCGCCGACGCCGCCCGTCGCACCGCCGGCGGACCTGGACGCGCAGGGCGGCGCCGGCCAGTTCACCGTCACCACCGACAGCCGCGGCCGGCTCGCCCTGACCGGGATCTGGGCACCGCGGGCCGGCACCCTGGACGGGACCCTGACGGTCGACCTGCGCAACGAGGGTCCGGCCGGCCTGACCGGTCTCCTCTTCAACACCCTGCCGGACGTCTTCTTCACCGTTCCCGACGGGGTCGACGTCATCAGGTCCGACGGCGAGTTCTGCAGCAGCATCGACCAGTACGACGGCGTGCCGCTGCGGGCGATCGACTGCAACCTGGACGAGTGGATGCCGCCCGGCTACCACAAGACGTTCACCTTCACCGTCAAGAAGACCGTGCCCGGCGGGTCGATCAAGCTGCAGCTCAGCAACCCGCAGCGGCTCGGCCAGGACGCGCCGATCCTGAGCGGCTGGGAGATCGACGGCAGCCGGGACACCGCCGTCGTCGACCTCCCCAGCTCACCCAGCGCCTCCCCCAGCACCTCGACGAGCACCTCGGCGAGCACCTCGGCGAGTGCTTCTCCCGGCACGTCGGCCCCCACCGGCGCCGCCGCCGCCCCGGTCGCGGCCACCAGCGCCGCCGGTACGCCGCGGGC
>NZ_BAAALF010000009.1:76317-93367 GCF_039528135.1 Kitasatospora nipponensis
TCGCCTTCGCCACCCGGCGCCGCCGGGCCACCGCCCAGCGGTAGTCCGACCCACCGCACACCCCACACCCCACGCCCCGCCACCGGCCCCGGCCGGCGGCGGGGCACCGCCCTACGGTCGCTACCCTGGTGAGGTGAGCGATCAGAGCAGCATCCCCGCGACCGACGACCTTCCCGAGCAGATGCGCGTCCGGCGCGAGAAGCTCGACCGGCTGCGGGCGGCCGGTGTCGACCCGTACCCGGTCGGCTTCCCGCGGACCACCACCATCGCGGACCTGCGGGCCAAGCACCCCGACCTGGAGGCGGACACCGCCACCGGCGAGCGGGTCGGCGTCACCGGCCGGGTGATCCTGGCCCGGACCGGCGGGAAGCTCTGCTTCGCCACCCTGCGCGACGGCTCCGGCGACCTCCAGGTGATGCTCTCGCTGGACCGGCTCGGCCCGGAGCGGCTGGCCTCCTGGAAGACCGACATCGACCTCGGCGACCAGGTCGGCGTGGAGGGCGAGGTGATCACCTCCAAGCGCGGCGAGCTGAGCGTCATGGTCGACAGCTGGGCGCTCACCGCCAAGTGCCTGCGCCCGCTGCCGGACAAGCACAAGGGCCTGACCGACCCCGAGGCCCGGGTCCGCCAGCGGTACGTGGACCTGATCGTCAACCCGCAGGCGCGGGAGATGCTGCAGCTGCGCAGCAAGGTGGTCCGCTCGATCCGCGACACCTACGAGAGCCGCGGCTACCTCGAGGTCGAGACCCCGATGCTGCAGCCGATCCACGGCGGCGCCAACGCCCGCCCGTTCGTCACGCACATCAACGCCTACGACATCGACCTCTACCTGCGGATCGCCACCGAGCTCTACCTCAAGCGGCTGGTGGTCGGCGGCGCCGAGAAGGTCTTCGAGATCAACCGGAACTTCCGCAACGAGGGCGCCGACGCGACCCACAACCCGGAGTTCACCGCGCTGGAGTCCTACGAGGCCTACGGCGACTACGACACCCAGGCCGAGCTGATCCGGGCGATCATCGTCAACGCGGCGCGCGACGCGCTGGGCACCACGGTGGTCCGCGGCACCGACCCGCACGGGGTCGAGCACGAGATCGACCTGGCCGACCCGTGGGACGAGGTCAGCGTCTACCCCGGCATCTCCGAGCGGCTGGGCACCGAGGTCACCCCCCAGAGCACGGTCGAGGAGCTGCGCAAGCTCGCCGACGCGGCCGGCGTGCCCTACGAGAAGGAGTGGGGCCACGGTCAGATCGTCCTGGAGATGATCGAGCGCCTGCTGGAGGAGAACGCCGTCCGGCCGACCTTCATCCGGGACTACCCGACCGAGGTCTCCCCGCTGACCCGCCAGCACCGCTCGATCCCGGGCGTGGCCGAGAAGTGGGACCTGGTGATCTTCGGCACCGAGATCGGCACCGCCTACTCGGAGCTGATCGACCCGGTCGAGCAGCGCGCCCGCCTCACCGCCCAGTCGCTGCTGGCGGCCGGCGGCGACGTCGAGGCGATGCAGGTGGACGAGGACTTCCTGCGCGCCCTGGAGTACGCGATGCCGCCCACCGGTGGTCTCGGGCTCGGGGTGGACCGCCTGATCATGCTGCTGACCGGCAAGAACATCCGCGAGACCGTGCTCTTCCCGCTCGTGCGTCCGGACTCCGGGCGCCCCGAGCGGGCCGAGCAGGACGCCGATGGCGAGCCGCAGTCCGAGACCGGGCGTCCCGGGACCGGGCGTTCCGAGACCGAGGGAGAGTGACCTGATGCAGTACGTCAGTGCGATCGTGCCGCCGATGGTGATGGCGATCGGCTTCGGATTCCTGGTGCGGGCGATCATCCGCAGCCAGGGCGGCGCCCAGAAGGGCAAGGAGGACGCCGCCGCCGAGGCCCTGCGCGCCGCCGCGGCCGCCACCCCCGCACCGCGCGCCGCCGCCGAATAGCACCGCCGCCGTGGGCCGCCCCCGATCTCCGGGGGCGGCCCGCGGCATGTTCCCCCGCGGTTCTGCGGCATTTGTCTGACAAAAATCCCTAAAGTGGTCATATGGTGCGTCAGCTCGGCGAACTGGAGAACGCGGTCATGACCCGGGTGTGGCGGTGGAACCGCCCGGTGACCGTGCGCGAGGTGCTGCTCGATCTCCAGACGGAACGGGAAATCGCGTACACCACGGTGATGACCGTGCTGGACAAGCTGTACCGAAAGGGCTGGCTGCGCCGGGAACGGGCCGGGCGCGCCTATCGATATGAACCGGTCTCCTCGCGCGAGGCGTACACCGCGGCGCTGATGAACGACGCCTGGGCCACCAGTGACAATCCCGCCGCGGCGCTGGTGCACTTCTTCGGACTGATGTCGACCGATCAGCGCGCGGCTCTGCGCGACGCCCTGCGGGTGGCCGGTCCGCAGGACGCCGCGCCCCTGGGACCGGGTTCGCAGCAGGCCCCGCCGCCGGGAAGCGCGCAGCCGAAGGGGTCGGACGCGAACCGCACGCCGGGGAACGGAACCGGGGAGACCGGGCACGGCCCGACGCGATAACGTCCCGCCCATGGAGGTCACCATCCGCCGGGCGCGGACCAGTGATGTGCGGGCCGTGCGACGGCTCATCGACGGCTACTCGCGGGGCGGCATTCTGCTCGACAAGCCGACTGTGACCCTGTTCGAATCCGTGCAGGAGTTCTGGGTGGCCGAACGCGACGACGACGGGAGCGTGGTCGCGTGCGGCGCGCTCCACGTGATGTGGGAGGACCTCGCCGAGGTCCGCACCCTCGCGGTCGACCCGATCTGCCGAGGTCACGGCATCGGGCACACGCTGCTCGAGAAGCTGCTGCAGACCGCGCGCTGGCTCGGCGTACGTCGGATTTTCTGCTTGACGTTCGAGGTGGCGTTCTTCGCGAAACACGGCTTCATCGAGATCGGTGAAACCGATGATGGTACGACAGACCCGGCGGTCATCGCTACGGAAGTGTATGAAGAACTCCTTCGGTCGTACGACGAAGGAGTGGCGGAGTTCCTGGACCTGGAGCGTGTGAAGCCCAACACCCTGGGCAACTCACGCATGCTGCTGCACCTCTGAGAGGCACTGCCGGCGATCCGACCGGGGCCCTTGGCGGACCGGCTCGAAGAGGTCGGGGTTTGTGTTTTCCGGTAAAAGGCGGTTTCCTTTCCCTAAGGCAATGGGTCGTTAAGAGGAAAGGGACTCCCGTGGCACAGAGGGTGCAGGTCATTCTTGAAGACGATCTCGACGGCGGTTCGGCGGACGAGACGGTGACGTTCGCCCTCGACGGCGTTGCCTACGAGATCGACCTGAAGTCCGACAACGCGGAGAAGCTGCGCGAGCTGCTCGCCCCGTACGTCGACAAGGGCCGCAAGCAGAGCGGCCGGCTCACCAGTGCGCGCCGCACCGGCACCCGGGGCACCGCCCGCCCGGCCGCCGGCAGCGCGGACACCGCCAAGATCCGGACGTGGGCGAAGGACAACGGCTTCACCGTCAACGACCGCGGACGGGTCCCCAGCACCGTGCGCGAGGCGTACGAGGCGGCCAACGTCTCCTGACGCACCGTCCGCCCGGGCCCTTTGGGCAGGCGCGGCTAGGGAGCCGACGGCCGACCCGGCCGCTCGCCGACACGGGCCCCGGCCGGGCCCTGCGGCAGGCGCGGCCCGGCGGGAGTCGGGTCCGGGCGCGGACCCGGTGGCGGTCCGCCGACCGCCGCAGGGCGCACCCGGCGCACGGTGTCCCGCACGGGGCGCGGAGGAGCCTCCTCCGCGCCCCGTGGGCGTGACGGCACGGCCCGCGGGGCGGGACCCCCTGCCCCGGGGCGGCCGGGGCGCGGACGGGCCGTCCAGGGGCAGCCCGGCGCCAGCCAGCGGTCCGGCCGGGCCGCCGCCGGGCCACCGGGGCCCACCACCGGCTCGCCCCGCTCCCACGCCGGCGCCGGCCGACCGGCGGGCTGGGGCACGGACGGCGGCACGCTCATGGACTGTGCAACGCTGGAACGGCGGCCCGGTCACGGTGTCCGCCCCCGATTGGCCCCACCGGGCCGCCGGCCGCCGCCGGAGCCCGGTGGAGCGGCCGGCTGAGGCCCCGTCACCCCGGGCCCGGACCGGCGGACTTCTCCCCGGGCGAACAACGCCACTGGGGAAACTGCACGAGAACCGCCGCAATTTCCGGTATGAATGCAGGTGGGACAGGCCGTGGCAGCTTCCGGGGCCCTCCCGCAGGAGGGCCGCGAAGCCGACAATCGAGGCGAACGCGTTCTGTTCCCCGTCGGGGCGCCGAGCGTGTTCGCCATTGGCGTAGCGGCAACACGTGCATCGGGCGTACTGGCGGGAACACCGTCTCCCAGCATCAGGTTGGGGAAGGTGTCGGCTGGTCGCGCAGCATGATTCCCTCGCGCCCGCGAGGGAGAACCGTGGGCCGCGCCGCTGAGCGGGACTAGCATGCGGAAGGACAGGGCGGGGACAGTCCCCGAACTGCCCGACCGCTCTGAGGAGCGATTAACGATGTTCGAGAGGTTCACCGACCGCGCGCGGCGGGTTGTCGTCCTGGCTCAGGAAGAAGCCCGGATGCTCAACCACAACTACATCGGCACCGAGCACATCCTCCTGGGCCTGATCCACGAGGGTGAGGGTGTCGCCGCTAAGGCCCTGGAGAGCCTCGGGATTTCGCTCGAGGCGGTTCGCCAGCAGGTGGAGGAGATCATCGGCCAGGGGCAGCAGGCCCCGTCCGGCCACATCCCCTTCACTCCTCGGGCGAAGAAGGTCCTGGAGCTGTCGCTCCGGGAGGCTCTTCAGCTCGGCCACAACTACATCGGCACCGAGCACATCCTGCTCGGCCTGATCCGCGAGGGCGAGGGCGTCGCCGCCCAGGTCCTGGTGAAGCTGGGCGCCGACCTCAACCGGGTCCGCCAGCAGGTCATCCAGTTGCTCTCCGGTTACTCCGGCGGCGGCAAGGAGTCGGCCACGGCCGGCGGCCCCGCCGAGGGCACCCCGTCGACCTCGCTGGTCCTGGACCAGTTCGGCCGCAACCTCACCCAGGCCGCCCGCGAGGCCAAGCTCGACCCGGTGATCGGGCGCGAGAAGGAGATCGAGCGGGTCATGCAGGTGCTGTCCCGCCGCACCAAGAACAACCCGGTGCTGATCGGCGAGCCCGGCGTCGGCAAGACCGCCGTCGTGGAGGGCCTGGCCCAGGCGATCGTCAAGGGCGAGGTCCCCGAGACACTCAAGGACAAGCAGCTCTACACGCTCGACCTCGGCGCGCTGGTGGCCGGCTCGCGCTACCGCGGTGACTTCGAGGAGCGCCTGAAGAAGGTCCTCAAGGAGATCCGCACCCGCGGCGACATCATCCTCTTCATCGACGAGCTGCACACCCTGGTCGGCGCCGGCGCCGCCGAGGGCGCGATCGACGCCGCCTCGATCCTGAAGCCGATGCTGGCGCGTGGTGAGCTGCAGACCATCGGCGCCACCACGCTGGACGAGTACCGCAAGCACCTGGAGAAGGACGCCGCGCTCGAGCGCCGCTTCCAGCCGATCCAGGTCGCCGAGCCCTCGCTGCCGCACACCATCGAGATCCTCAAGGGTCTGCGCGACCGCTACGAGGCGCACCACCGGGTCTCCATCACGGACGCGGCGCTGGTGGCCGCGGCCACCCTGGCCGACCGGTACATCTCGGACCGCTTCCTGCCGGACAAGGCGATCGACCTGATCGACGAGGCCGGCTCCCGGATGCGCATCCGCCGGATGACCGCGCCGCCGGACCTGCGCGAGTTCGACGAGAAGATCGCCGACGTGCGCCGCGAGAAGGAGAGCGCGATCGACGCGCAGGACTTCGAGAAGGCCGCCTCGCTGCGCGACGACGAGAAGCAGCTCCTGAACGCGAAGGCCAAGCGCGAGAAGGAGTGGAAGGCCGGCGACATGGACGTCGTGGCGGAGGTGGACGAGGAGCTCATCGCCGAGGTCCTGGCCACCGCCACCGGCATCCCGGTCTTCAAGCTGACCGAGGAGGAGTCCTCCCGGCTGCTGCGCATGGAGGACGAGCTGCACAAGCGCGTCATCGGCCAGAAGGACGCCATCAAGGCGCTCTCGCAGGCCATCCGGCGCACCCGTGCAGGCCTCAAGGACCCCAAGCGTCCCGGTGGCTCGTTCATCTTCGCCGGCCCCTCGGGCGTCGGTAAGACCGAGCTCTCCAAGACGCTGGCCGAGTTCCTCTTCGGCGACGAGGACGCACTGATCTCCCTCGACATGTCGGAGTTCAGCGAGAAGCACACCGTCTCGCGGCTCTTCGGCTCCCCGCCCGGCTACGTCGGGTACGAGGAGGGCGGCCAGCTCACCGAGAAGGTGCGCCGCAAGCCGTTCTCGGTCGTCCTCTTCGACGAGGTCGAGAAGGCCCACCCGGACATCTTCAACTCGCTGCTGCAGATCCTGGAGGACGGTCGGCTGACCGACTCCCAGGGCCGGGTCGTGGACTTCAAGAACACGGTCATCATCATGACCACCAACCTCGGCACCCGGGACATCTCCAAGGGCTTCAACCTGGGCTTCGCGGCCACCGGTGACACCCAGTCCGGCTACGAGCGGATGAAGGCGAAGGTCGGCGAGGAGCTCAAGCAGCACTTCCGTCCCGAGTTCCTCAACCGTGTCGACGACATCGTGGTCTTCCACCAGCTGACCGAGGAAGACATCATCCAGATCGTCGACCTCATGATCGACAAGGTGGACGGCCGGCTCAAGGACCGCGACATGGGTCTGGAGCTGAGCATCGAGGCCAAGCAGCTGCTCGCCAAGCGCGGCTACGACCCGATCCTGGGCGCCCGTCCGCTGCGCCGCACGATCCAGCGCGAGATCGAGGACCACCTCTCCGAGAAGATCCTCTTCGGCGAGCTGCGGGCCGGGCAGATCGTGGTCGTCGGTGTGGAGGGTGAGGGCAAGACCGCCAAGTTCACCTTCCGCGGCGAGGAGAAGTCGGCCGTCGCCGACACCCCGGCCGCCGTCGCGGCGACCGGTCCCGACCTGACGAAGTAACGCACCGCCGGCACCACCCGCTCCACGGCTCCGGCCCCTCGGGATCTCCCGGGGGGCCGGAGCCGTTTCTGTGTTCCTTGCGTGAATCCTTAAGTTTTCCTGAGTGATCTGCGTCACACCGCCGCTCTGCGGCCCCGCCGGACGACCCCCGCCGTTCGACCGGGGTGTCTCGTCAACAGGCCCTGCCAGCAGGGGAGATGACCCCGCGTGACCCGGGCGGAGCCGGCGAGCTTAGCGCCATGCCTGGACATGGTCAAGATCTTTCATTTTTGCCTTTTATTGGGTCAACTATGTCCTCAACTTGGCACATTGCTCACCGGGAGGGCCACCAGCCCACCCGGTCCGGGGAGGACGTCACCACGTTGAAGACACCCATGAAGGTCACCTCGACCCTGGTGGGCGCGGCGCTCGTCGCCGCGCTCGGCCTCGGTATGTTGCCCGGCACGGCGATGGCCGCCGGCGCCACGGGCGCGGCGGGGGCGCCGGCCACCGTCGACCCGGCCACCCAGGTGGACCACGACCTGCCCGGCCCGCTCACCGACAAGGTGAACGCCGAGCAGAAGGCCGCCACCGAGCAGCTGCTGGCCGGCACCGCCAACGTCGAGCAGCACGGCGGCAGCAGCAGCATCAAGCTCGGCAAGGACAAGTACGTCGAGCTGGCCCGCCAGCGGACCGACAAGATCTTCACCATCCTGGTGGACTTCGGCGACCAGGTGGACAACACCACCAAGATGCCCGACGGTTCGCTGAAGTACGGCGGCACCCCCGGCCCGGCGCACAACCAGATCGCCGCGCCGGACCGCACGGTCAACAACAACACCGCCTGGCAGGCCGACTACAACCAGCAGCACTACCAGGACCTGTACTTCAACAAGGACCAGCCCTCGCTGAAGACCTTCTACGAGAAGCAGTCCTCGGGCCGCTACTCGGTCGACGGCCAGGTCAGCGACTGGGTCCGGGTCCCGTGGAACGAGGCCCGCTACGGGTCCAACTACTGCGGCTCGAAGATCTGCAACAACGCCCAGGACCTGATCCGCGACGGGCTCGCCGCCTGGACCGCGGACCAGAAGGCCAAGGGCGTCTCGGACGCGGACATCAAGGCGACGCTCGCCCAGTACGACCAGTGGGACCGCTACGACTACAACCACGACGGCAACTTCAACGAGCCCGACGGTTACATCGACCACTTCCAGATCGTGCACGCCGGTGAGGACGAGTCGGCCGGTGGCGGCGCCCAGGGCAGCAACGCCCTGTGGGCGCACCGCAGCTACGTCTACGGCACGCTGGCCGGCCAGGCCGGTCCGGACAACAACAAGCTCGGCGGCACCCAGATCGGCAACACGGGCATCTGGGTCGGCGACTACACCATGCAGCCGGAGAACGGCGGCCTGGGCGTCTTCGCCCACGAGTACGGCCACGACCTGGGCCTGCCGGACCTCTACGACACCCAGGGTCCGGCCGACAACTCGGTCGGCTTCTGGTCGCTGATGTCCTCGGGTTCCTGGCTGGGCACCGGCAAGAACGCGATCGGCGACATGCCGAACGACCTGGACGTCTGGAGCAAGCTCCAGCTCGGCTGGCTGAACTACGACAAGGCCACCGCGGGGACCGAGTCCACGCACCACATCGGCCCGGTCGAGTTCAACACCCACCTGCCGCAGGGCCTGGTGGTCACGCTGCCGAAGAAGACCCTCACCACCGACATCAACACCCCGTTCGCGGGCACCGGTGAGTGGTGGAGCGGTGCGGCCGACAACCTCAACGTCTCGCTCGCCCGCGAGGTCGACCTGACCGGCAAGAAGTCCGCCACGCTCACCGCCAAGGCCTGGTACGAGCTGGAGCAGGACTTCGACTACGGCTACGCCGAGGTCTCCACCGACGCCGGCGCCCACTGGACCGTGCTGAACGGCACCTACAACGGCACCGCGATCCCGGCCAACCCGGCCGGCAACGCCGGTCTGACCGGCTCGTCGGGCGGCAAGTGGGGCGACCTGTCCTTCCCGCTGGACGCCTACGCCGGCCAGAAGGTCCAGATCCGCTTCCACAACACCACCGACGGCGGCCTGCACTACAACGGCCTCGCGCTGGACAACATCGGCGTGACGGCGGACGGCGCGAGCCTGTTCAGCGACGACGTCGAGCACGGTGACAACGGCTGGGCCGCCACCGGCTTCTCGCGGATCAACGGCAAGTTCTCCAAGGACTACGCGCAGTACTACCTGGCCGAGAACCGCCAGCCGATCTCGTTCGACGCCACCCTGCAGACCGGCCCGTACAACTTCGGTTCGGCCGCCAAGCCGGCCTGGGTCGAGCACTACGCCTACCAGCCCGGCCTGCTGCTCTGGTACTGGGACACCTCGCAGAGCGACAACAACGTCACCGCGCACCCGGGCCACGGCCTGGTCCTGCCGATCGACTCGCACCCGACCCCGCTGAAGTGGGCCGACGGCACCCTGATGCGTCCGCGCATGCAGGGCTACGACTCCACCTTCGGCTCGCGCCGCACTCCCGGCCTGCAGGTCCACAAGGCCGACGTGCTGACCACGGTCCCGCGCAGCAAGGGCGTGGACGAGTTCAACGACCACGAGCGGTCGTACTGGGACGCGTCCGACCCCTACGACAGCGTGATCGTGCCGGACACGGGCACCAGCATCGAGATCGAGAACGAGAGCTCCAACTACCTGGAGACCTGGATCCGGGTCCGCCCGGTGAACTGAATCCCGTTCTGATCCGTAACCCGTAGTACCGACAGCCCGGGGCCGAAGTGGGGGACCCGGGCTGTCGGCCTGCCCGGCCGCGGCCGGTCGACTTCTCGTGCGGAGAGGCACGGGGCGCGCGCCGCCTCCCCCTGGCGGGGGCGACCCACCCGCACACTGGAGCTGCGCTGACGTGGCGTCAGCGGGGTGGGGCGGCCGGAAGGAGCGCCATGGCGCAGCGTGGAAGTGACCTCGAGGTCTTCGCCGGCCTCTGTGCGGGCCTGGTGACCACGCTGCTGGTCTGGGTCGCGGTGGCGGCGCTGTCCCGGGTGGTACCGCTGGGCCCGGACCTGGAGTCGGCCGGGCGCGCCCTCGCGGTGGCCGGCGGGGTCGCCGGCGCGCTCACCGTGCACCGCCTGCTGCGGGCCCGCGCCCGCCGCGGCGGGCGGCCCGACGACGGGCGCTGACCCACCCGCGGGCGGGCTCGCCGCAGGGCTCAGTGCCACTCCTCGGTGGCCGGGGTGGCGACGCCGGTGGGACCCGGCAGCGGGAGCGGGCCCACGGTCGGGTCGGCGACCGTGACGGCGGCGCGCTGGGCGGGGGCGGCCGACTGGGCGGCGTCGGCTCCGAGCAGCAGCAGCGCACCGAGCGCACCGACGGCCGTGGCGACCAGGACGACCTGCTGCTTGACCGTGCTACCCGTGCGGTTCATCGCAACCTCTTCCCGTACCTGTGCTGGGCGGTCCCTGCTGACATGGACGACCGTAGGTAGCGGCGGCTTCGATTCCTTATCGCTTCCTTTAAGGCTGCGACCAGCGGTGTTATCCCCGCGCGGCGGCCCGGGCGGGCCCGCTCAGCCGTGCCGGCGCAGCTCGTGGAAGAAGTCCGGCACCACGGCGAGGCGGCCCTGGGCACGAACGGTGTCGTAGACGTGCTTGCCCACCGCGAGGTCCAGCACGCCCAGGCCGAACGGCGAGAAGACCACCGGCCGGTCGGCCGGCACCGCGAGCGCGCCGGTCAGCACGTCGTAGAGCGTGCCGTCGACGAACTCCCGGTGTCCCAGGCGCTGTTCGGCCAGGTGCAGGGAGGTGTCGGCCTTCAGGCAGTGCTCCACGTCGTCGACGACGTTGGTGGCCGCCAGCACCACCTCGGGGGCCAGGTCGCGCAGCGAGACGTGCAGCACCAGCGGGTTGTGGGCGAAGAGCGCCGGGTCGTGCACGTGCGGGGTGCCGGCGATGGTGGCGAAGACCACCAGGTCGCTGGCGCCGATCAGCGACTCGACGCTCTCGTGCACGGTGACCTCGCCGCTGTCGGCACGCTGCTCGAGGTAGCCGGCGAAGCCCGCGGCGTGCTCGGCGGACAGGTCGAAGACGCCGGTCTGCTCGAACTCCCAGCCGGTGCCCACCAGGTAGGTGTGCAGGTAGCGGGCGATCAGGCCCAGGCCCACGAAGCCCACCCGGCGCGGCCGGGCGACCCCCTCGCGGGCGTCCGCGATCCGGGCGGCCGCCAGCGCGGCGGAGGCGGCGGTGCGGGCCGCGCTGATGATGGAGCTCTCCAGGCAGGCCAGCGGGTAGCCGGTGGCGTGGTCGTTGAGGATCAGCACGGCCGAGGCCCGCGGGATGCCCGCTTCCACGTTCTGCGGGAAGCTGGAGATCCACTTCAGCCCGTCCACCCGCACCTCGCCGCCGATCGAGGCGGGCAGCGCGATGATCCGCGAGCTGGGCCGGTCGGGGAAGCGCAGGAAGTACGAGGGCGGGTTGACCGTCGCGCCCTCGCCGTGGATCCGGTAGGCCTGCTCGACGATCTCCACGACCTCCTTCTCCCGGCCGGCCAGCACCTCGTGGACCTGGGCACCGGGCACCACGGCGAAGGGGGGCACCGCGCCGGGGGTGGACGTCTCGACCGAGGACATGGGCAACTCCGCAGCTCTGAAGGGGACATCGGCGGCGCCGGGCCGGGCCCGGCCCCCGCGCTCGGCCCACCCTACGAGCGGGTCCTACGGAAAACGTATACATCGCCCGTACGTCTGCCGGGAGTTCGGCCCTTTCAGGCAATCGCCGCTGCCCGTCGGCGCCCCTGCACGGTTTCAGGCACCCACCGGGCGGTCGGCGGCCGGGCGCGCCGGTTCGAGCTCGGCCAGCGCCTGCTCGACGCGCTGGCGCGAGGGCGGCGAGTCGATCCGCGCGAACAGCTCACGGGCCTGGCACAGGTGGCGCCGGGCCGCCTCGATCCGCCCCAGCCGGCGCTGCAGTTGGCCGAGCGCCAGCTGCACCCGACCCTCCGCGAGCGGGCTGTCGATCCGCCGCACGATCTCCAGCGCGGCCAGCAGGTCGCCCTCCGCCTCACCGGCCCGGCCCAGGCCCGCCCGGGTCTCCCCCAGGCCCAACAGGCTGTAGGCGGCGCCCAGCAGGTCGCCCTTGGCCCGCACGATCCGCTCCACCTCCAGGAAGGCGCCCTCGGCCGCGCTGAGGCTGCCCTGGATCGCGTACGCCCGGGCGAGGCGGTAGAGGGACTGCGCGGCGCAGCGGCTCTCACCGGTGCCGCGGGCGACGCGGACGGCCGCCAGGCCCAGGCGGACCGCCTCGTCGACCTCGTCGAGGTCCAGCGCGTTCTGCGCCAGGTAGCCCAGCGCGTGGGCCTGCGAGGAGGCGTCGCCGACGCGTTGGAAGATCTCGGCGGCCTCCCGCAGCCGCTCGCCGGCCGCGCCGAGGTCGCCGCGCAGGCGTTCCATCACCGCGATGTGCCGCAGGGTCAGGGCCCGACCGTGTTCCTCGCCGACCTGCTCGAAGAGTTCCAGCGCGGTGCCCAGGTAGGTCGCCGCCTCGTCGAGGCGGACCGTGCGCAGCCGGGTGCCGCCGAGTTCGGTGAGCATGAAGGCCGCGCCGCGCCGGTTGCCCGCCTCCTGCGCGGCGGCCAGGGCCCGTTCGCAGCAGAACTGCCAGTCCTCCAGGTAGTTGCGGATGTCGAAGAGGACCAGCACCGAGCCGGTCAGGTCCCAGGCCAGCTCGTCCAGGCCGAGCCGGGCGGCCTGCTCGATGACCGCGACCAGGCAGAGCCGTTCGGCCTCGTACCAGTCGAGCGGGCAGGCCAGCAGGTCGTCCAGCAGGCCGGGGTCGACGGGGTAGCGGGCGGTGCTGCCGTGCAGGATCGCGTAGTCGCCGCCGGACTCGCGCCGGTGGGCCTGCTCGGCCAGGGTCAGCCAGCCGCGGAAGGCCCGGTCGCGGGCGGCCACCAACTCCGCCTCGCTCTCCTCCTGCTGGGCCCGTTCGCGCCCGAAGAGCCGCAGCAGGTTCTGGAACCGGTAGCGCAGCTGGCCGGTGACGTCCGAGCCGACCACCTCCAGCAGCTGCACGTCGACCAGGTGCTCCATGAGCCGCTCGGCCTCGAACAGGTCGCAGTCCAGCAGGGCCGCGCCCACCCAGGTGGTGAAGTCGGGCACCGGCAGCAGGGCCAGGCGACGGTACAGCCGGGCCGCCTCGCTCGCCAGGTAGCGGTAGCTGAGCGCGAAGCCGGCCCGCACCTGGGCCTCGCCCTGGCTCAACTCGTCCAGCCGGCGCCGCTCGTCCGCCAGGCGTCCCACCAGGTGACGCACCGTCCAGTGCGGCTTGGAGGCCAGCCTGGCGGCGGCTATCCGCAGTGCCAGCGGCAGCCGGTCGCACAGCTCGCTGAGCCTGGCGGACTGCCCGGGATCCGCCGCGATCCGCTCGGCCGGCACGATCCTGGCCAGCAGCTCGATCGCCTCCGCCCGTGGCAGCACGCCAAGTTGGACCCGCACCGCGCCGTAGCGCAGGATCAGCTGCTCCATCGGGTCGCGGCTGGTGACCACCACGCAGCACTGCCCGTTGCCCGGCAGCAGCGGGCGGATCTGCGCCACCGAACGGACGTTGTCCAGCACCACCAGCACCCGCCGCTCGGCCAGCATGCTGCGGTAGAGCGAGATCCGCTCCTCCAACGCCACCGGGATCTGCTCGCTGGGCACCCCCAGCGAGCGCAGGAAACGGCTCAGCACGTCGGCGGCGGCGGTCGGCTCGTTGACCTCGTCATGGCCGCACAGGTCCACGAAGAGCCGGCCGTCGGGGAACCGGCCCGCCGCCCGGTGCGCCCAGTGCACGGCCAGGCCCGTCTTGCCCACCCCCGCGACGCCCGTGATGAAGCCGATCGCGGGCGGCTGGCTCTCGGTGCGCTCGCCCAGCAGACCGTCCAGCCGGGCGATCTCCTCGGCCCGGCCGGTGAAGGCCGGCACGTTCGGCGGCAGGTCGGAGGGGGTGACCTGGATCTCGGCGACCGCGGCGGGCGCCGGCGCCGGAACCTCCTGGGCCAGCGCCTCGACCGCCAGGGTCAGCGTCGGATCGTCGCGCAGGACCGCGTCGTGCAGCTCCTGCAACCCCGGGCCCGGCTCGATGCCCAGCTCCTCGATCAGGATCCGCCGGCCCTCCCGGAAGGTCTCGGCGGCCTCCGCCCGTCTACCCGCGCGGTACTGCGCGAGCATCAGCGAGTGCCGGGTGCGCTCGCGCAGCGGGTGCTCGCGCACCAGCCGGGTCAGCTGCCCGATCAGCTCCTGGTGGTTGCCCAGCGCCAACTGCAGCACGATCGCCTCGTCGTGGATGACCAGCCGCCACTCCTCCAGCCGGTCCGACTCCTCCTCCACCCGGCGCCCGGTCACCCCGGTGAGCACCGGACCGCGCCACAGCCGCAGCGCCTGTTCATACGTTTCAGCGGCCCGCCCCGGACAGCGCTGGGCGGCCAACTCCTCGGCGGCGCGCACCAGGTCGATGCACTCCAGGAGGTCCACCCGGTGCCCGGCCGGGTTCAGCTGGTAGCCGGGGTGCACGGTGCTGATCAGGCTGTCGCCGAACCCCTCGGCCTTGAAGGTCTTGCGCAGCGCCGCGATGCAGATCGCCACCTGGGTCCGGGCGGTGGCTGGCGGCTCGCCCTGCCAGACCGCCTCCACCATCGTGTTCACCGACACGATCCGCCCGGCCGAGAGCAACAACAAGGCCAGGATGGTGCGTTGGCGGGCTCCGCCCACCGTGATCCGGCGCCCCCCGGCCGCCACCGTCAGTGGTCCGAGAACACCGAATTCGAGCCGCCCGCTCACGAGACCCCCAGGATGTCGACGTGCATTCCTTGATGTACGTCCGAACAGTTGCGCAGGACCTGGCCGCGAGGCAGGCCGCAACTCATCGCGGCGGCTCCAGCACAGCAGAGTAGCGGGAAGCCCCACTGGGCGTCTCCACCGTCATCGGGCCACCAGGTCAACTCTCGGCGACATTCACCCCTTTCCCATCGGGGTGCTACCCACCGGTACACGACGCGCGTCCACCTGCCCGGGAGGCGAAAGGGCTGGTCGGACATCGATAACGGAGCAATATCGCGCCGATGCACCCCCTGCCTAATTTTCCCTCTCGTGACCCGGGGGATCACCACCACAGACGACGACCAGCCGCGTCCCGACCCGGCCCGCGACGATGACGACGAGAGAGAAGGCGACGACATGGAGTTCCGCATCCTCGGGCCGGTCCACATCTGGGACGGCGAGCAGGAGGACAGCCTCAGCGGCACCAAGCAGCGCACCACCTTCGCCGCCCTGGTCCTGGCCGGCGGGCGGGCACTGTCCGACGAGCACCTGAGCCGGCTGCTCTGGGACGCCACCCCGCCGAACACCGCCGCCGCCCAGATCCACACCTACGCCTCGAGGATCCGCCGCCGGCTGGGCCCGGCGGTGCCGCTGTTGAGAATCCGCTCCGGCTACCGTCTGATGGCCGGTGACATCCCCTGCGACTACACGGAGTTCACCCACCAGACGCAGGCCGGCCTGCAGACCATGCGCTCCGGTGACTACCAGCGCGCCGCCGAGCAGCTGCGCGCGGCGCTGGCGCTCTGGCGCGGCGAGGCGCTCGGCGACACCACCGACCGGCTGGTCGACATCGAGCGGCCGCAGCTGGAGGAGGCCCGGCTGGAGGCACTGGAGGCGTGGATCGAGGTCGAGTTGATCCTGGGGCGGCACCGCCAGCTGCTGCCCGAACTGACCCGGCTGGTCGCCCGGCACCCGATGCGCGAGCGGTTCCGGGCGCTGCTGATGACCGCCCTCTACCGCTCGGAGCGGCAGGCCGAGGCGATGTCGCTCTACCGCGACGGGCGGCGCATCCTGGCCGACGAGCTCGGCGTGGAGCCGGGGCGGTTGCTGGTCCGCACCTACGAGGCGATCCTCAGCGGCGAGGTGCGCACGCTGATGCCGCACCAGCTCGCGGGCTGAGCCGGTCGGCGGAGGTCCGGCGGTCCCGAGGTCCGGGCCGGTCGGGTGGACGGGGAGGCGGTCGCCCCCGGTCCACCCGGCCGGCCCGGACCTTTCGGCGTACGGCCCGGCGGTGCTCAGACGAGGTCGAGGTGGCGGGCGATGGCGTCCACCGAGTCCAGGTTCCAGACCACCGAGGGGTGCACCTCGCGTCCCAGCCGCAGGCGCAGCTCGCTGCAGAGGGCGAAGGCGTAGCGGGACTCGCCGCCGTAGCGGCTCAGCGGGGCACCGGGGTCGAGGTCGGCGGTGGCGCGGCCCAGGTAGTGGGCGACCCGGGCGTGCAGCCAGTGGTGCGACGCCTCGTGGGGGCCGGGCAGGGCGGGCCTGGTGCGGTGGGACATCGGGGGGCTCCTGGACGGATCGGGCCATGGGGGACGGCGCGGTGGGGTGGGGTGGGGTGGGGAGAGGGGGTGGGAGAGGGGGATCGTTCAGGCCGGGTCGGCGTCGCCGAAGGGGGTCAGCGGCGCCCGGGTCCGGGCGGCCACGTCGAGCAGCCGCCCGTAGCGGCGCCCGTCCGGGGCGGGCGGCGCGGGTTCGTCGAGGTGGCCTGCCAGGCGGGTGGTGAGCTCGCCCAGCGCAGCCTCCAGCCAGCCGGCGTCGGCCCAGAGCGGGTGGGCGGCGTGCGAGCCGGCGTTGGCGGACCACAGGTGCAGGCTGGCCGCGGCGGCGTAGAGGGCGCCGTAGCCGGCGGCGAGCGGGCGGGCCGCCGGGTCGGCGGCCGAGCGGACCTCGGCCATCCGCCGGTGCAGTTCGTCGCCGTGCGCCAGCAGGATCCGGGCCCGCTCGCGGACCACGGGGGGCGCCTGGAGGACCGGCAGCACCCGGACCGCGCCGGGCAGCGCCTGGACCGCGCTGCAGCCGATCCGTGCCGGGCGCCAGGGCCACCGCAGGACGCCGTCACGCGCCGCCGGCGGGGGTCCGGCGGGCAGCGGCTCCGACAGCAGCGGCCCGGGCGAGGGGGGCAGTTCCGCGGCCGGCGGAGCGGGCGGCGGCGGGGGTCCGGGCGGCGGGGGTCCGGCGGGCGGGGGATCCTGCGAGGCCGCCGCCGGCCCCCCCGGGCCC
>NZ_BAAALF010000010.1:0-78198 GCF_039528135.1 Kitasatospora nipponensis
GTTTCGCGGCGTGGAATGCCTGCCAAGTGGGGGCGGTGGTCTCGAAGGTGGCGTTGCCCTCGTCGATGCCGGCTTGGTAGATCGCGAGGACCTGTTCGGCGTGGGTGTCGGTCATGGGCTGAATGGCGACCGACGGGAAGGTGTTGTGCGCAGCGGTGGTGTTCATCGGCCGCCGACGATAGCGGACGAGACTCCGGGCCGGGAGTGCCCTGCCGATGACCCGGCTGCCGGATGCGTCGGTTCAGGAAGGGTGCAAGGTTGGTCTGTGCGTCGCGCTGCGGCGGTCTTGACACCGGCGATCGTGGTGGCGACGATCCGGCCGTCGACGAACAGGTGGAGGGTGGGCCACGACAGCACCTGGTACGCCGTGGCGGCGCCCCGGGTTGGCGTCGACGTCCACTTGGCCACGGCCAGCCGGTGTTCGAGGTCAGCGGTGAGGGTCACCAGAGCGGGGCGAGGCGGTACCAGGGCCGGCCGCTCGGCCCCGTTGACAGTGGGAGGGGCCCGGCGGCGTGTGCCGTCCGGGCCCCGTGGGCTGTCAGGTGCCATGCGCGGTAGGGCTATTGGGCGACGGCAGGCTGCAGCTGCTCCTCGTCGAACTCGCCGGTGGCGGTGTTCGTGAGGGCGGCCAGGTACCGCTCAGCGTCCAGTGCGGCCGAGCAGCCGGTACCTGAAGCCGTGATCGCCTGGCGGTAGGTGTGGTCGACGACGTCACCGGCGCCGAACACGCCGGGGATGTTGGTTCGGGTGGACGGTGCCTCGACCTTGAGGTAGCCCTCGGCGTCCAGCTCCAGCTGGCCCGTGAAGAGCTCGGTGCGAGGGTCATGGCCGATCGCGATGAACAGGCCGGTGACCAGCAGCTCGCGCAGCTCGCCGGTGCTGGTGTCCCGCAGCGTCACACCGGTCAGCTTCGGGTCGCCGTGGATCGCCTCGACGGCGCTGTCCCAGGCGAAGCTGATCTTCGGGTCGGCGAAGGCCCGCTCCTGCATCGCCTTGGAGGCGCGCAGGGTGTCCCGGCGGTGGATGACGGTGACCGTGCGGGCGAAGCGGGAGAGGAAGGTGGCCTCCTCCAGGGCGGTGTCGCCGCCGCCGACCACCGCGATGTCCTGGTCGCGGAAGAAGAACCCGTCGCACGTCGCACACCAGGAGACGCCACGACCGGACAGTTCGTCCTCGCGGGGCAGCCCGAGCTTGCGGTGCTGGGAGCCGGTGGTGACGATCACCGCGCGGGCCCGGTGCACGGTGCCCTCGGAGTCGGTGACGGTCTTGATGTCACCGGTGAGGTCGACCGCGACCACGTCGTCCGGGACCAGCTCGGCACCGAACCGCTCGGCCTGCGCCCGCATGTTGTCCATCAGCTCCGGGCCCATGACGCCGCCCCGGAAGCCGGGGAAGTTCTCCACCTCGGTGGTGTTCATCAGCGCACCGCCGGCCGTGACCGCGCCCTCGAAGACGAGGGGCTTCAGCTGGGCGCGGGCGGTGTAGAGCGCGGCGGTGTATCCGGCGGGGCCGGAGCCGATGACGGTGACCTCGCGCACGTCGGCACCTCTCCGGGCGGTGTCGGCCATGACGATGTCAGCTCCCCGTCTGCTGCTTGGCGTCGATCTCGGCTACCAGGCCCTCGATGAGGCCCTTGATCTCGTCGCGGATCGGGCGGACGGCCTCGACGCCCTGACCGGCCGGGTCCTCCAGCTTCCAGTCGAGGTACTTCTTGCCGGGGAAGTACGGGCAGGCGTCGCCGCAGCCCATCGTGATGACGTAGTCGGACGCCTGGACGGCCTCGGTGGTGAGGATCTTCGGGGTCTGGTCGGAGATGTCGATGCCCAGCTCGGCCATCGCCGCGACGGCGGCCGGGTTGACCTGGTCGCCGGGGATCGAGCCGGCGGAGCGGACCTCGACGCGGTCACCGGCGAGGTGGCGCAGGAAACCGGCGGCCATCTGCGAGCGGCCGGCGTTGTGGATGCAGACGAACAGCACGGAGGCGGCGAGAGCGGACATCGTGTTCGGTTCCTTCGGTTGTGCGGACTTCGCGCCCGGTGTGGTCCGGGCGCGAGCGTCGGTTACTTCGACTGGGGGAAGCTGCGGACCGTGGCGCCCTCGGCCGGCAGCCGGTAGGAGTCGTCCAGCAGGCGCTGGAGGGTCTCGGAGGCGGAGGTGCCGGCGTAGCGCAGGGCGAGGCGGGCGGCGCCCGCCGATAGTGTCGGGTCCGACGCTGCTTGCGGCGGGGAGTCGGTCATCTGGGGTTCCAGTCCTTCGGGCCTGAAGGCACCCCCCGGCCCGAAGGCTGCGGGAAGGTCGTGCTGCGCGAGACGTGCAGGTGTCCCCCGTGGCGGCCGGGGGGAAGGGGGCTCGCTTCGCGGGCCCGACACGGGTAACGTATCAGTCCATGGTGACATCAGTCGACAGTGATGTAATGAAGGCTCTGGCCGACCCGATCCGGATGCAGATCATCGCGCTCCTTGCCAAGGAAGCGCTCTGTACGACGCATCTGGTCGAGGAGATCGGCGCCAAGCAGACCAATCTGTCGAACCACCTGAAGATCCTGCGTGACGCCGGGCTGGTCGACACCGAGCCCTGTGGCCGCTTCACGTACTACAAGCTCCGCGCCGACGCCCTCGAGGCCGTGGCCGTGGAGTTCGCCGGGCTGGCCGCCACCGCCCGCGAAGCCGCCGCGGAAGGCCGCAAGCGGTCCTGCTGAACCACCACGCCCAGCCCCTGGCGGCCCGCCCCGCCCCGCACGAGGAGTACACCGTGAGCGCCATAGACGAGGCCAGACCCGAGCAGCTTGCCGACCCCGACCCCGAGGCCGAGCCGCTGACCGTCGAGCCGCCGGCCGTCCCGCTGCTGAACAGGGTCGCGGCCGAGCTGGTGGGCACCGCCGCCCTGGTCGCCGTCGTGGTCGGCTCCGGCATCCAGGCCACCGAGCTGAGCCAGGACGTCGGCGTGCAACTGCTGGCCAACTCCCTGGCCACCGTCTTCGGCCTCGGCGTGCTGATCCTGCTGCTCGGCCCGATCTCGGGCGCACACTTCAATCCGGTCGTGACGCTGGCCGAGTGGTGGACGGGCCGAAAGGACCCCAAGGGCCTCGGTGCGCGCGAGGTCGCCGCCTACATCCCCGCGCAGATCGTCGGCGCGATCGGCGGGGCGATCCTGGCGGACGCGATGTTCGGACAGGCACTGGTGAAGTGGTCCACACACGACCGCTCGGCCGGTCACCTGCTGATCGGCGAGGTCGTCGCCACCGCCGGTCTGGTCCTGCTGATCTTCGGCCTCGCCAACACCGACCACCTGCGCTTCGCCCCCATCGCGGTCGCCTCCTACATCGGCGCCGCCTACTGGTTCACCTCCTCCACCTCCTTCGCCAACCCGGCCGTCACCATCGGCCGCGCGTTCACCGACACCTTCGCCGGCATCGCCCCCGCCTCCGTGCCGGGCTTCGTCGGCATGCAGCTGATCGGCGGGGTCGTCGGCCTCGCGCTGGTCGCGCTGATCTTCGACGCCCGCCGCAAGGCCACCGCGGCCGGTAACAAGTGAGCGAGGTCCGGCGCACCCAGGTCCTGGTGGGCGTCGGCCGCCAGGACGGCCTCGCCGCCGGCTTCCACCTGCGGCGCGCCGGACTCGACTTCGCGATCCTCGACGCCAACACCGCCCCGGGCGGCGCCTGGCAGCACTACTGGGACACCCTGCGCCTGTTCTCCCCCGCCGCGTACAGCTCCCTACCCGGCCGGATGATGCCCCCGCAGCCCGGCGAGCCGTACCCGGACGCCACCCACGTCGTGAACTACCTCGCCGAGTACGAGAAGCGCTACGAACTGCCCGTGCACCGATCCGTGTGGGTCGAGGGCATCACGCGCGACTCGGAGGGTCTGGTCGCCGCCACCGACAACGGCATCTGGGCCGCCCAGGCCGTCATCCTCGCCACCGGCTCCTGGGCACGACCCTTCGTCCCCACCATCCCGGGCCGCAGCAGGTTTGCGGGCCGTCAGCTGCACACCTACGGCTACCGCAGCGCGGTCGACTTCACCGGGCAACGGGTCGTGGTCGTCGGCGGTGGGAACTCCGGCGCGCAGATCGCCGCCGACCTCCTGCCGCGTGCCACCGTGCGCTGGGTCACCCGCCGCCCGCCGCGCTACCTGCCCGACGAGATCGACGGCCGCGCGCTGTTCGACCTCGCCACCCGCCGCGTCCAAGCCGCCACGACGGGCGCCGCGCACGGCGGCGTCGGCGCGCTCGGCGACATCGTCGCCGTACCACCGGTGCGGGCGGCCCGTGACGCCGGACTCCTGACCGCGCACCCCATGTTCGCGACCCTGGGCCCCACAGGTCCGGTCTGGGCCGACGGCAGCAGCTGGGACTGCGACACGATCATCTGGTGCACCGGCTTCCGCCCCGACCTCGGTCCCCTGACCCCGCTCGGCCTGCGTCGACCGGGCGGGCGCCTCGCGGTCGAGGGCACCATCCCCCAGCCTTCGGCCGGGGGTACCCCCATCCTGGAGGACCCGCGCGTCCACCTGCTCGGTTACGGCGACTGGACCGGCCCGGCCTCCGCCACCCTCATCGGGGTCGGTCGTACCGCCCGCACTGCCGTCCAGCAGATGAAGACGCTGCTGAAGTGAGCCCTGACGCGGCGCTCTCTCCCCCACCGCGGTGTTGAGTTGCCTCACGGCCTGGATGCCGCCGGCCTCGCGGGCTGCTGACCGCCGGTGGGGCGTTCAGCGTGCGGGCGCGGCGGACCATTCGATGAGCGGTGGCCGGACGGCGGCGCACAGGGGGTGCCCCTTGGCGTCGGTCAGGCGCAGGCGTCCGAGCAGGGTTCCGGACTGCCGGGCGGCGTCGACGGTGGCCGGGGCGATGGCGTCGAGCATCAGCTTGGCGCGGCGGAACAGGGTGAAGGTGCCGGCCGTGTCGAGGGTCCCCCACGAGAGGTAGATGAACCTGTCGCCGGGGCGGCCCTGGATGTAGGGGCCTTTGAGGTCGGTCCCGGAGTTGGTCGGGGCGGCGGTGCAGTCCAGCGTCCAGGTCGCGGTGGCGGCGTCGCCGGGTTGAGGGTCGAGCAACTCCTCGCGTCGGTCCCTGCGTTGCACCGCCACGTGGATGTCGGTGTAGCCGGGGAAACCGGGCCCGGTGGCGCAGGTGCGGCCCGGCAGGTCGAAGGCGTCGATCCGGATCTGCATGCGACCATCCTCCTCGACCGGCGTCAGCGATCCTAGGAGTCCTGCCCGCGGGGTTCGGCGTGGCGCGGCGGGCAGCACCCCTGGGGCGCCCGCGGCCCGCCGGCGGGAGCGAGGACGGCGAGGCCGTCGCGGCCGGCTGGTCCCGTCCACCCGTTCGGGCCAGCTGTCGCGGCCGGGGCATCCACCGCGCGTCGCAGTTCCTCGATCGAGGGTGCCCCGTCGATGCGGCCCTCCGGTGTCCGGTACAGGCGACAGGAGACGCTCGCCGCCGTGCCGGGCGCGGCGAACGGGTCGCGCCCGTCGATCAACAACGTGGGCGAGCCGTGCATGCGTCGCCGCTCGGCGTCCTCCTGGTCCTCGACCACATGACGCAGCAGCTCCACCCCGGAGCACCCGGCCAGCACCACGGCAAGTCGTGCCTCCAGGAGCGGACCGTTCGGGCAGTCCGGAACCGTCAGCATCTCCACCCGCATCGGGGGCACCTCCCTCTCTCTGCGGCCCACGCTAGCCCTTCCCTTGCTCTGGAAAGTAACGGGCTACCGTGCGGGCACACATCAGTGCCCTCGCGCCCGCCATCGGGTCCGAACAGAGGGCTGCGCTCGACCTCACCAGGGCCCGCCGCTTCCTCACCCCTGGCTGACGCGATCCCCCTGGACGAGGCCGCAGAAGTCGGCCTGCGCCCTGACGACTGACAGCACGCACGGCGGGCATCATCGAAGCCCGGGCCCGTCCGCACGGTCGGGCCGGCCGAAGGAGCTGGTGGCCATGGCCGGCAGGCCGTCGTTGGACCGGCGCGCGGTCCATGAGGAGTTGGAGCGGGCCCGCGTCGAATTCCACAGCCTGCTCGACGCGGCCGACAAGACCGCCCTGAACAGGCCCACCCGCGGCACCCGATGGAACAACGAGCAGTTGCTGTTCCACATACTGTTCGGCTACATGGTCGTCCGTGCGCTGCTGGTCCTGGCGCGCATCTTCGGGCGGCTTCCGCAAGGCGTCGGCACAGCATTCGCCCGGCTGTTGGGCACGACGACCAAGCCGTTCGACGTCATCAACTACCTCGGCCCCTGCGCGGCCATCCACATTTATGGGCATCGGAGGATGGGCGCGAAGTGCGACCGCGTCATCGCCGCCCTGCACCGCAGCCTGGACGCCGAGACCGAGGCCGACCTTGGACGCGGTATGCACTACCCCGTCCGCTGGGACCCCTTCTTCACGGACTTCATGACCCTCGCCGACCTCTACCGGTACCCGACTCAGCATTTCTTCTTTCACCGCCTCCAGCTCACCCTCGCCCCCTGAGCCTGACCTGCACCGCCGACCGGCTGGCGTCCGCCCAGCTCTGTGCTTGACCTTCGCGTCAAGTCGAAGGTCTACCGTCAGAACCAAGAGCGGCTACCGGATCTCCCGGCTCGCGGGCCGCAGCGGCGTATCCGCGACGACCCTGCCCCCAGCGCTTGCGCTTGCGCTGCCCAGCAAACCTGGCTGAGGCCGCCCTCGTGGTGGCACCACAGACACTGGCCGAGGGCCCCCGGCATGGTCATCTACCGCCGTCCGGTCCCCCGGACTCGCCCCCGAGGCGACAGCCGCCAATAGCCGACAGCGGGCCTCTCGAGTCCGCAACGGCTCAGCGACTGCCCACGAGCAGGCCGGCCATCGCAGCGAGCACCGACGGCTCGACCCGGTAGTAAACCCAGGTCCCACGCCGCTGCGAGGAGAGCAGCCCGGCCTCACGCAGCTTCTTCAGGTGGTGGCTGACGGTGGGCTGGGACACCCCGACGTCCTGGATGTCGCACACGCACGCCTCGCCGCCCTCGTGCGAGGCCACCCGGGAGAACAGCCGCAGCCGCACCGGGTCCGAGAGCGCCTTGAACATCGCCGCCATCCGCACCGAGTCCGCCTCGGACAGCGCGGCCGACGTCACCGGCGGGCAGCACGGCACGACCTCGCCCTCGACGACCGGCAACTCCACCACGCTCAAATTCGACATTTGTCTATGTTGACACTCGTCGATGCTTACTGCAAGCTCGAACCACATCGACAAATGTCGAATCAACGTGCAGCAAGCACCGAGCTGCCCGCTGACCTGCATATATCCGATCAAGGAGCACACCATGACCGAGCCCACCGCCACCGCCCCGGTCCAGCCCGCCGCCTGCTGCGGCACCTCCCCCATCGAGGCGCCCACCACCCCCGAGGGCCACCACGCAGCGCCCGCCCCGTGCTGCGGCACGGCCCAGGAGGCGAAGGACGCCGGCGCCTGCTGCGGCACGGCCGCCAAGAGCGAGGCTGTCGCCAGCGGCGCCGGCTGCTGCTGACCCAGTTCTGTTCTGCCTGACCGCCCATCAGCCACCCGCACCACCCGGAGAACCGCGATGAGTGAGAACACCCCCGCCGCTGGACCGCTGCCCGTCGTCGTGGTCGGTGCAGGTCCCATCGGGCTGGCCGCTGCCGCCCACCTGCTGGAGCAGGGGCTGGAGCCGCTGGTCCTGGAGGCCGGCTCGCGCGCCGGGACCTCGGTGCGGGCCTGGGGGCACGTCCGGCTGTTCTCGGCCTGGTCCGAGCTGGTCGACCCGGCCGCCGCCCGCCTCCTGGCGGCGACCGGCTGGCAGCACCCCGAGCCGAAGCGGTACCCGACCGGCGCCGAGTGGGCCGAGTTGTACCTGCAGCCGCTCGCCGACGCCCTCGGCGAGCGCGTTCGCTACGGCACCACCGTGATCGGCGCCGCCCGCCGCGGTCGTGACCGCGTCGTCGACTCCGGCCGCGAGGACCAGCCCTTCACCCTCCACACCCGCAACGCCGACGGCACCGAACACCGGCTCACCGCGGCCGCGATCGTGGACGCCTCCGGCACCGTCAGCGGCCCCGGGCCGCTCGGCAGCGACGGCCTGCCCGCAGCCGGCGAGCGCGCCCTCGCCGACCGGATCTCCTACCTCGCCCCCGCCACCGCCGACCCGGCCGTCCGCGCCCGGCACGCCGGGCGCCGCACCGCGGTCGTCGGCTCCGGCCACTCCGCCCTCACCGCCCTGGTCACCCTCGCCGAACTCGCCAAGGACGAGCCCGGCACCACCGCGGTGTGGGTGCTGCGACGCGGCGCGGTCGGCAGCGCCTTCGGCGGCGGCGACGCCGACCAGCTCCCCGCCCGCGGCGCCCTCGGCCTGCGTGCCAAGGAGGCCGTCGCCGCCGGACACGCCGAGGTCGTCCAGGGCTTCCGCACCGAGGCCGTCGAGACCGACGGCGACCAGCTCGTCCTCGTCGCGGACGACGGCCGCCGCATCGAGCACCTGGACGAGGTCATCGGCCTGACCGGATTCCGTCCCGACCACACCTGGACGAGCGAACTGCGGCTAGGCCTCGACGAGCGCCTCCAGGCCCCCGTCAAGCTCGCCCCGCTCATCGACCCCAACCAGCACTCCTGCGGCACCGTCTACCCGCACGGCGCAACTGAACTCGCCCACCCGGAGGAGGGCGTGTACCTGGCCGGGATGAAGAGCTACGGCCGCGCCCCCACCTTCCTCGCCATGACCGGCTACGAGCAGGTCCGCTCCATCGCCGCCGCCCTCGCCGGCGACCACGACGCCGCCGCCCGCGTCGAACTCACCCTCCCCGACACCGGCGTGTGCGGCGGCGCGGGCCTGTTCGCCGAGCCCGAATCCGCCCAGGGCGACGGCGGCGGCTGCTGCTCCGTCCCCGCCCCCGAGGTCCTCACCATCGGCATCGGCGCACCCGCGCCCACCGGCGGCTGCTGACACCCGAGGTGCCCACCCTTCACGCCAGCGGGGCCGCGACCTGACGGCCCGCCACGATCTCAGCGCTCCCCAGAGCGTGCGGAAGCGGGCCCTCGGCATCACGCTGAGGACCCGCTCCGATAGAGCAGTCACCTGTCAGGCAAGGCGCGTGTAACTCCGCTTGGCGACGACGTTGACGCCTTGGAACACCGTCTCGAAGCCCCCGTCATCAAAGCTGCGGTAGATAGTGGTCGTGACGTCGCCCAGCTTCAGGGCCTGCACCAGTCGGTTCCCGTCGCGGCGGCAGATCCCTTGGACCTTGCGGCCGTCGTCGTACGCCTCGATGTACTCCTGACCAAGAACGAACTGCGAGCTGGTCGTCTTGGTGGGGGTGGTGGTCGTCAGCGTGTACTGGTCGCCTTCCTGCTTGATCGTCACCGTCTGCTGAGCCGATGCCATGGCCTTCCGGTTGGCCGAGTCGACACCGATGGACTCCAAGTACTCCTCGTACCCCTCGCCGCTTGCCAACTCGTACGTACCGGAGAAATCAGCGAATCCCATACCGCCTCCTTCATCGTGATCACCAGAGCGCGACATCCTCACCGGCCGCCGCACACCTCATGATCCACGGGGGCGGCCCCCACTCGGGGGAAACAGCAAGAAACGGACCCAACCCCACCTGAAATCACTGACGGGCAGTCAGTAAGGCGTCGCCCGCCCGGCGAAGGCCGGCCCGGCGCGGAGGCGAACCGGCGCGGAGGCGGACCGCGGCCAGCACGCGGCGCCAGTGGCCAAACCATCCCGGCGCCCGACACAGAGCGCAGGCGCAGCCGGTACAACACAGAATGCAACACGCCCACCCGCCCCACTCCCGGCCGCACCTCGCGTCCGCCGGCACCCGCAGCGGCCAGGCACAGCAGCACAACAGCGGTCGACAGGGCAACAGCGGACGGCACGGCGGCGGGCACGGGACCAGTGGACGGGACCTGAGCTCGGTCGGCCCGGCGGCACCGTTAGCCGGGCTTCGCCAGGGTCCGCCAAATGGTGAGCCAGTGGCCGTCGGGTGGCAGGCAGGAAAGCGCCACCCGGCCCCGGGCCCTGCCACCGCTACCACCTTGTCGCCCGGGAGAAGAGATGACCACGCGAAGCCAGCCCACTGCCGGCCTCAACGCGAACCAATCGACCCAACCTCCGAGCGCAGATCATCATCATCGCACTCGGAACGATCACCGCGATCGCAGGATGCGTGAGCCACCTCGCCCACTGACACCACCCGCCACCAGGCCACCAGCCACCCGGCCGCCGAGCACCACCACCAGGAGAAGGCCGGCCCCGACGGCGGACGCCGTCCCGGCCCGCCGTTGTGGCTCTGCACCAGCATCTCGGTAAGCCCCGGCTCGGCGGCCGTGATCCCGAAGCTCCCGTCGATCTGGAAGACGTCCGGAGGGTGCAGGCCGAAGAAGCTGGGCGCGGTGAACTCCGCCAGCATCGACCTGACGCTGTCCTGCGCGAGCTCCGCTTCGCCTGGGGGTCTGTCCGGTCGATCACGTAACTCGCTAAGCTCTCCGTTCCCTGGAGGGGGTGGCTGAAGCAGTGATGACTCGTGAGTCGGCCGTTGCGATGGTGCAGAAGATCATGGATGGGGACTGCGCCGATGATGCCGAGATCGACCGCGCCATGGAGGCGCTGGGCAGGGGCCTTGGCTGTCCGAGTGGCTATGTCAGCGACTTGATCTACTCAGCCGACGGGCCGGAGCCGACAGCGGCTGAGGTGGTCGAACTGGCCCTGGCCCACCGACCGTTCGCGCTGTGAGAATGACAACCGCTCGGGCGTTCTTCAGCCAGGACCCGTCCGGATGATCATGTGACTACTGCCCGCCTTGGTCGTTGGATCGGACATGGGGCGGGGAGATCTCACGGATGCCGAGTGGGAACGGCTGCGGCCGTTCCCGCCGGTGAGCAACAGGGGTTGTGGCCGGTGGCGGGACCGTCGACAGGTGATCGACGGAATTCTGCACCGGGTGCGGACCGGGGTGCACTGGCGTGATCTGCCTGAGCGGTTCGGGCCGTGTAAGACGTTCTACGAACGCCGTGCACCGTGAGGCGCTTTGTTGTATCCCCGGAGTATCCGGGATGGACTCGGAGGAGGTTCTGGGGTCACCTGACTTACCTGATGGTGAAAATCAAAGGGGACCGTAGCATGTCAGGAAGGCGGCAGCCGATCTGAAGGTGCACGACGACGGAGCGCCGCAAGACCCGCGCAATATGGTCAAAGCTGGATTGCTTAAAGCCTAATTTCCAGGGGCACAAGTGGAAACCCATCGGAACGGCACCTGAAACCGATGCTCCTATCCTGCCTAGCTATGTGTCGCTTGGCTGGGCACCTCCGGGATGGGAGACGCCTTCCAATGAGGGCGGCTAAGGAAATAAGTGGGCGACCTAATACTCCAGCTGTAGATCTTGATCTTCATGGTTGTTGGGCTGCTTGCCGCTGGTAGTGGCCGGTGCGGGCGCGTGCTTGGTGCCGGCGCCGCCATACCGACCAGCGGAGCCAGTGGGCGAGGTCGCGGACGGGCTGGGCGAAGAAGGCTGCGAACAGGCGTCGGATCTCGTTGCAGGTCAGCGGGCTGAGTTCGGCGGCCGCGATGTTCGTGGCTCGTTCGATGGCGGCGGTGACGGCAAGGAAGGCGTGCGCGAGCATGGCCAGGGTGGTCCAGCGGTGCCAGGAGGTCCAGCGGCGGACCTGGTGCTCGTCGAGTCCGGCCAGGCCCTTGGTGGCTTGGAAGGTCTCCTCGACGGTCCAGCGGCGTCCGGCCACCTTGACCAGCGTGGTGAGCGGGATCGGGCGGGGCGAGTAGCAGCGGTAGAAGGCAAGTTCACCGGTGCGCCGGTTGCGTCGGACGAGCAGCCACCGGTGGCCGGGGCGCCCGGGCGGGCTGTCGATGTCGACCTGGGCCCAGTCGTAGAAGCGGTGGCCCTTGGCCCCGGCTCCTGCGGACAGTCGCTGCCAGGCACGTTTCGGCAGGCCGTGGGCCAGCACGCCGGCACGGAAGACACCCGCACGGGTGGCGATCGGCCGCTTGCGTGAGACGGCGAGGACGTAGCCGATCTGACGCCTTTCCAGCTCGGCGCTCAGGTGCGGGTCGCCGCCGTAGACCTCGTCGCCGGTGACCCATGCGGCCGAGACACCGGTGTCCAGGGCTTGGGCGATCATCTCGGTGGCCAGGGCTGGTTTGGTAGCGAACTTCAGGCCGTCGGGTATGCCAGCCGCTCGGCACCGATCGGGATCTTGGGTCCAGGAGCGGGGGACGTAGAGGCGGCGGTCGATGGCGGCGTGCCCGGCCGGGGCTGAGTAGACCAGGTAGACGGCCACTTGGGAGTTCTCGATCCGTCCCGCGGTGCCCGTGTACTGGCGCTGAACCCCGACGCTCGCGGTGCCCTTCTTCAGGTCCCCGGTCTCGTCGACGACCAGCACAGCGTCCTCGTCGCGGAGGTGGTCGACCACGAAGTCCCGTATGTCGTCACGGACCTGGTCGGCATCCCAGGACGCCCGGCTGAGCAGATGCTGCATGCCGGCCGGACTCGCGTCACCGGCGTGCTCGGCGATTGTCCAGCAGTTCTTCCTCGGCAGGTCCGCAAGGAGCCCCAGCACGAATGCCCGCGCCCGGCGACGAGGCTCCACTCGCGTGAACCGGCCCGCGACTTTGGCCATCAGGTCCTCGAATACCGACTGCCAGCGGGCAGGGTCTACGCTGTGGCCCATGGCCACCGGCTGATCTTCGTTTGTCGACACAACTCACGATGATCAACGGTGGCCGTCTGCGTCTCTAGGCGACCCAGCAGTACAGACTGCCGCCCCGCCTGCCGATGCTTCGTGCCAGCTCGGCCAGATCGCCGAGGATCCTGGTCGCGACCTCCGGATCGAAGACCTCGCCCTCCGCTGCCCGCTCCTGGACCCACAGCTCGCCGACCTCGACAAGCCTCGGCACGTTGGCAGCGGCGAGCGCGTCCTGCAGGACCTTGGAAGCGGCCAAGACCATGGGGCCCTCGCCGTCGCCGGGGTCGGCGACGACCGCCGGTTCATCGGCTTCAACGAGCTCGTCAAAGCTTCGACCGGTGAGGATGCTCTCCCACTCGATCATCGCCTCTTCAACATCGAAGTTGCCGAACACCAGCGACTCGAAGGCCTCGTCGGGCCCGTGATCCACGACTGCTGCCGCAGCCTCGTCGTCCGGTGCCACGAAGAACTTGATGATGATGCTCACCAGGGCATGCTGCCCGCTCAGCCGACCTTCGTCCACCCCGCAAGCCGACACGCCTGCAACCAGCCGAGCCACCATCATCACCGACCAAGTAGCCATGATCACGATCTACAGCTGGAGTACTAAGTTGCGCTAGACACGTACAGCAAGGACGTACCACGGGATCGCCTACGGGGCGAGAGTCCTAGTACTCCAGCTGTAGATCTTGATCTTTCGGCCCTACGGCCGCAGACCTTGAGCGTGCCAGCGCGGCTGCGCTGGCAAGATGGGGTGCAAGTCGGTGTCGGCGCTACCCGTAGGGTGGTGTGATGTTCGATCAGCTCGAGATCAGGGTGCTGCCGCCAGGGCGCCGGTTCGCTGCCCAGGTACGGTTTTGGGTCAACGGCGAGGACGTCGTGGAGTCTGCCGTCGGCGAGGGAGGCCGTGGCCCGTACGCGGCCGATGTGCTGCCTGCCGATGGCCTCAGTTCCCTGCGTGCGACCGGCGAGCCGCGACGCGTGGAGCTGGGAGAGCCCGACTGCACAGGCGGCTGCTGCGGCTTCCTGTCCGTGGTCGTGCAGCGGTTCGAGGGTGTCGTGCAGTGGTCGGACTGGGAGATTCCTTACCTGGATACGACGCGGCCGCTGGAGTTTCACTTCGACGCCGCCGAGTACGACGCTGAGCTGGCTCGCGTTGGGGCGGACCGATGGTGGCAGATCCACATGTAGCCCGGTGTCGGCGCCGCGGCAGGCCCGGCTGCCCATGGATCGATCACCAGTCGACCCTCGGTGACCTGGGCGCGGCTTTCGCTGCCATAGGGCACTTGGCGGCTGAACCGACCCTTCCTCGCTGAAAGCCACTGGCCAGCCACACGAGAGGCCCGCCATGCCGGCGGAGAATCCATCCCCCCTGACTGTCGTGCTCCCCTCACAGCGGAGGCGTCGGGACAACCCGCGTCGTCGGCGCGCAGGCACGTGGCGGCGCGGGCTGTCGCTGATCTCAGCAGTCGTACGTGCTCCTGGTCAGGACACGTCGCGTCGCATGGTCGTGGAAAGGGCGAGTACCGCGAACACGAGGGTGTAGACGGCCAGCGCCACGCCGCCGCCCCAGCGCGGCAACAGGTGCCCTGTGTCCATGGTCCTGGCCCCGGCGCCGAGCGCCTGACCGGCGTTGAACGGTAGCCACCGGGCCAGGTTGCCGATCAGTTGACCGACGATGCCTTCGACCAGGGCGACCCATGCCAGCGCGACGGCGATGGCGCCGACAAGGCTGCGGACCAGCGCGCCCAGTCCCACACCGATGGCGGCGAACGCCGCGTTCCAGGCGATCCCGCCGCCGATCGTGGTCCACATCGCCGAGTCCGACCAGGCGAAGGACACGCTCTTGTCCGACCACCAGAGGGCCGCGACACCCAGTCCCGCGAGACTGCTCGCCACCCCGGCCAGCGCGCCGAAGACCGCGTAGACCAGGAGCTTCGCGCCGATGACCCGCCCTCGCGCGGGCGTGCTCAGGTACGTGTCGGTGATCGTCTTGTGCCGGTACTCACCGGCGACCGCGAGAATCCCGAACACCAGGGTGAAGAGCGAGGCCAGGCCCACGTGCGAAAGCGCCCCGCTCTGTGCGGTCGTGTCGAGGGGCTTCCCTTCGGAGAGCACCAGGCCGCTGATGCCCGCGGTCACCAGCAGCGGGGCTGCGGCCAGCAGCAGCCACGGGCTGCGGACGGTGCGCAGTTTCAGGACCTCGGTCCGGATCAGGCTGTGCATGTCTCTCGTTCCTCGCGCTCAGCCACGGAATGACGCCGTCGTGGCGTCGTTCGCGGAGTCGGTGTCGGTGTCGGTGTCGGTGTCGGTATCGGTGTCCGTGTCCGTGTCCGTGTCGGACGTGAGGCGCAGGAACGCGGCTTCGAGCGTCTGCCCCGCGCTGGTCAGCTCGGTCAGCGGGCCCGCGTAGCGCAGTGCGCCACCTGCGACGATCACCACGCGGTCCACGGTCTGCGCCACCTCGCTCAGCACATGGCTGGACATCAGGACGGTGCGGCCCTCGCCGGCCAGACCACGAAGCAGGTCACGCAGGTCGGCCATGCCGGCCGGGTCCAGCCCGTTGGCGGGTTCGTCCAGGACCAGCACGCGCGGGTCTCCGAGAAGGGCGCAAGCCAGCCCCAGCCGCTGCCGCATGCCGAGCGAGTAGCCACCCACCCGCCGATCGGCCGCATCGGCAAGGCCGACCCGCTCCAGTACCTCCTCGACTCGTGAGGACGCGAAGCCGCCCGCCCCGGCGATGATCCGCAGGTGATCACGCCCGCGCCGGCCGGGGTGGAAGCCGGTCGTTTCCAGCACCGCGCCGACGACACGCCTGGGCTCCGGCAGTTCGGCGTAGCGGCGGCCGTCGATCAGGACGCGGCCCGCCGTGGGCGCCACCAGGCCGAGCAGCATGCGCAGGGTGGTGGTCTTGCCGGCGCCGTTCGGGCCGAGGAACCCGGTCACCACACCGGGTTCCACCGTGAAGGTCAGCGCGTCGACCGCGGTCACCGCGCCGTACCGCTTGGTCAGGCCATCCATCGTGATGCCGGCGCTCATGGCATCCTCCAGCGCGGGATCGGATCGAACATCGGGTCCATCGGGGTTCTCCACTTCCGTGACGTCTGGCAGCGATCGGCAGGCACTCGTCATGTCCAGCCCGCGGCGCCACAACCGCAACCCACCCTTCCCAACCGGCGGTCCCGTGTCGTCGCCCAGGCACGTCAACCGCGTCTACCGCGAACGCGGTGCTCCGGCGGCCGTCTACCACGTACGCGGTACCCCGGCTGCCGCGTGCGGCCGACGGCAGTCCGGCAACAGCCGCCTATCGTTAAGGGATGAGCGTCATTGGCCACCTGCGTCGCGTCGTCCGCCGGCATGAGCATCTGGCGGACGCGACGATCGCGCTGGCCGTCTTCGCCGCGACTGCGGTGACCACCTTCGCCGGACATCCCGCCCCCGCGATGAGCAACCGCACGGTGGCGCTCATCGCCGCCGTACTCGGCTGCGGAGTACTGGCCGGAAGGCGCCTGCATCCGCTGGTGGCCCTGGGGGTCAGCGCGGTTGCCGCGGAGCTGTTCCTCGCCCAGACCGGCGGCAGCCGTGGCGCGCTGATCCTGCTCGCCCCCTCGATCGCTCTGTACACCGTCGCTGACCTGGTCGAACGCCGTCGGGGCCTCTTCGTGGCGGGCGCCGCGCTGGGGGCACTGGCGCTGGCGCATGTCGTCGTTCACAACCCGGGGATGTTCGGCCCGCAGAACCTGGCGTTCACCGCGCTCGGCGGCCTCGCCATCGCAGCCGGCGACTCCGCCCGCAACCGGCGCGCCTACCTCGCCGAGGTCGAGCAGCGGGCCGAGCGCGCGGAGCTCGAACGCGAGCAGGACGCGCGGGGCCGGATCGCCGAGGAGCGGCTGCGGATCGCCCGCGATCTGCACGACAGCGTCGGACACCATCTCGCGGTGATCGGCGTGCAGTCGGACGTCGCGGGGCTGGCGGTCCACGCCGACCCGGCTGCGGCACGCGAAGCGCTCGCCCACGTGAAGTCCGCCAGTCGCAAGGCCCTGGGGGAGCTGCGCGACACCGTGAGTCTGCTGCGACAGCCCGGAGAGGACATCGCCCCCACCACGACCCCCGCGCCCGGACTGGACGGGCTCGACGAACTGCTCGTCTCCATGCGCGCGGCCGGCCTGGACATCGACCTCCGCACCGACGGCGCCGCCCAGCCCCTGGCGCCCGCGGCCGACCTCACCGCGTACCGCGTGATCCAGGAGTCGCTGACCAACGCCTACAAACACTCCCGCCGACGGCAGGCGCGCCTCACCCTCGCCTACCACCGGGACGGGTTGCTCATCACCGTCGACGACCTGGGCGGCACGAGTACCGCCTCTGGAGCCACAGTTGACGGACGCACCCTCGGCAACGCAAGCCTCCCCTCCGGCCAGCACGGCATCGTGGGCATGCGCGAGCGGGTGCTGGCCCTCGGCGGCACCATCACCACTCGCCCTCGCCCGGACGGCGCGTTCCAAGTGGCCGCCGCTCTGCCCTACCAGACCCTCGACCTCACCCCGGAGCCCCACCAGTGACCATCCGCGTAGTCATCGCCGATGACCAGCCCCTGCTGCGCAGCGGCTTCAAGGCCCTGGTCGACTCGGCGCCGGACCTGGAGGTGGTCGGCGAGGCCGGCGACGGGCGAGAGGCGGTACGGCTGGCCAAGGCCGCCCGCGCGGACCTGGTCCTCATGGACATCCGCATGCCGGTCCTCGACGGACTCGCCGCGACCCGACTCATCACGGCGGACGAGGACCTGGCAGGCGTCAAGGTCCTCATCCTCACCACCTTCGAGATCGACGAGTACGTCTTCGAGGCGCTGCGGGCAGGCGCCAGCGGCTTCCTGGGCAAGAGCGCCGAGGCGGATGAACTGCTGCAAGCAGTGCGCACCGTCAACCGGGGCGATGCACTGCTGTCCCCGACCGCGACCAGGACCTTGATCAGCCGCTTCCTCGCCACCCCCGCCATGCCGCGGCCCAGGGACGAAACAGCCCGCCGCGGACTGGAGGCGCTCACCGAACGGGAGCGCCAGATCACCACCCTTGTCGCGACCGGTCTGCCCAACGACGAAATCGCCGCTCACCTCGTGCTGAGCCCCGCCACCGTCAAGACGCACGTCAACCGCGCCATGGTCAAGGTCGGCGCCCGCGACCGCGCCCAACTCGTCGTCTTCGCCCACCGCAGCGGCCTCGCCGAACCGGCGTAAGGCACCCGAACGGTCTGGCTGTGTACAAGTTCTTGCCGTTGGCCCGGCCAGCGGTGTACAGAGGGCGGCCGGAGACGAACTCGTAGGAGCGCAGGCCCCATCCGTCCGGTGCCAGAAGCCGGTTCAGCTCTTCGGCACGCGCCAACGCCTCCTCGACATCGGCCGCCACCTCGGGATGGACCACCCGTGCCAGAAAGGCGAGCAGCACCTCATCCGGTCCCTGGACAAGGTCCAACCTGGGGTCCTCGAAAATCCAGTCGCCGGCCAGGTCGTCGTTGTTGAGCCGGTGCTGCTGGATACAAGGCGGTGGATGCTCCACCTGGAGCTGGGCGTCGTCCTCGGGTCGGGTCAGCGTCTGGTGGACCGCCACCACGCCGTCCACCGCGCGGCACAGCTGCTCCGTGATCGGGATCAGGCTCTTGCGCGGCACCCGGCCGGTCAGGGTGACCACTCCGTCCTGCACGGCGACGCCGACATCGCCGGGGGCCAGCCAGAGGGTCCGGCCGAGCACGTCGTGGTTGATCTCCTCCCGGATCGCCGCGTCGTGCCGCAGGAAGACCTGGAGCAGGTCGCGACGGCTGACGATATCGACCAGCCGGCCGACCTCGTCCACCACCGGCAGTCGCTTGACCTTGCGCTTGTCCATGGCCCGGGCGGCCTCCGGGATGGTCCGTTGTGGACGTTGCGGTGCTGCATGGTCCGCACTCCTCGCAGCTCGGCCCCTGCCACGACTCTGCGCCCGTCCTGGCGGCCGTCCCAGGGCCATTCGGTCCCCGTGCGAGGGCCGTCCCGACCGCGACAGCAGGTCCGCGCGGGCTCACCGTGGAAAGGCGGTCCGCCCGCATCGGAGACGACCGCGGACGCCGGAGTCAGCGTCCGGCTCACTGGCAGGCGACCTGGGCATCAGCCAGAATGGCTTCTGGCCAATGAATTGCGGTCTGAAATAAATATTTGGCCGGTTGGCACGCTGTACGAAGTGGTGACAACGTGTCAGAGTCGGGCATCGCGCCGGAAGAAGCCCATGGGCTGATCACAGTCCGCGCGAGACGCACACCCCCTGTCACCCCTGGCCCGACAACGGGAGTTCACATGCATACCGACACCGCCCGGCCCGGCCGTCTCGCCCTGCTCGGCGCCGGCGCCGCGCTGGTCCTCGGTGCGGTCCTGGCCGCCGCGCCGGCTGCCCAGGCCGCACCCGCCCAACACGCCGTGGCCGCCTCGATGTTCTGCTACTCGGAGCCTATCGGCGGCCCCCAGAGCTTGGGTCATGTCGACTGCACACTACAGACCTCAGGCGTCGGCGCGGTCAGTGTCAGCTGGTCGGTCAGCAACTACTACGCGGTTCTCTACTCGGGCCCCACCGAGCTGGACGTCAGCTGCGGCCACAGCCTCACCGGCGTGCTGGTGACCGCCACGGTCACCGACAGCACCGGGGCGCGGACCTCGACCTCCCGGAGCACCAGCTGCCAGGCCGGCGAAACGCGCTGACAGCCCGATCACACCGCAGACCGTCGGGCCGCCGGGCGAGCAACTCCGGGGCCTGACAGCCCCCCAGACAGGCCAGCTGTCGGTTGGTCATACTGGGCAGACCGAGGGTACGCATGGGAACGAGAACGCGTCACCCGCACCAGCCCTGGCCGTTGACGTGACGTTCGGCGACGGTGACGGTGACGGCCTGCGACGGTCCCGACCACGTCCCGGCCCTGGCTACCGCGAGTGCCGAGAGCTACCTCTCGCTGGCGCCCTGAGTGCTGATGGCACTCCTTGACAAAACGGCTCTGCCCGGACGTTCGTGAAAGGCCGGATCAGGGTCGGCATGCCGGACGCTTCCCCCTGCTGTACCGGCCTGCTCCTTCGCTGGCTCACACGACCAGAAACCGTTCGACCACCGCCCTGGTGGCTTCATAGGATCAGCGCATGCGACCTGCCTGGGGTCGCGCTCGGCCTCGGCGGACCAGGGAAAGATCCTGGAGCGGGGCGGTTGGCTCGTAAGCTCAGTTGGCCAGAGCTCCCGACTGCTTGTCGGGGCGCGCAGGTTCGAACCCTGCCGAGCCTGCGCAGCACCGACCAACTAGGCCGGACTCGGGCAAGGCGCGAGATGCGCTCCGAGTCCGCACAAGATCATTCACGCAATCACGGTCAGAGCCAGATTCAAAGAGTGCGATCAGTGCGGCCCAGCCCCTGCGCGGTTGTCGCGAACAGGGCCGCGTGGCGCGCGATCGACACCGCGTGGCCCGCGCAGCGCTGGTAGTAGCAGGCCAGCAGGGTCGCCTCGGCGATGTCGCCGGCCGCGGCCGGTTCGGCCCGGGAGAACAGCAGTTCGTACAGCAGCCGCTGGCGCTGCGCGACCTCGTGAAACCTCGCGAGGAGATCCGCCTCGGCTTCGGCGTCCTCGCTCTCCAGCAGGTCGGCGGCCTCGGCGAGCATCGCCCCGACGACCCCGCCCATGCCGTGCAGCGGCCCGCGCAGCGGTTCCGGCCACGGCGCTGCCGACTGACGCGACCAGGCCAGCCGCAGCACCAGCTCGACGAGCTCAGCCAGACACTCCACCTCCGTGCCCACGTGGACACCGACGACGATCGCATACCGATCCGACACCTGCGGTGACCTGCCGGGCAACACCCCGGCCGCGTCCTCCTCGATCCGCTCACGCAGCTCGGACAGCGCCTTCTCAGCCGCCGTCGCACCACCCTCCAAGGACCCCACGGGGGTGTCCCCGGCTCGCGACCGGGAGACGGTCAACCCAGCTGCGACCTCGCCCAGCGCCGTGCTCGCGAGCCGGACCAGATCGGCCAGCTCGTCGGACAGCCGCCCGCGCGCCTCCTGTTCGTTCCCAGACATCCGCCGACTCCCGTTCCCGGCGGGCTTGCCAGGCCCACCGTCGTCATCGCCCCGTGGACCCGGCCAAGCCAGCGGCGGGCCTTCGTCACACTCTTCAGTCTCACTGCCGGTGGCGGTCGCCGCGCTTCCGGTAGCCGCCCGCCCCCCGCGCCCGAAGGCCGCCACCCCGTACTCGCGGGCGCCTCCCACTCCGGTACCGGGTCCCCGACCGAGCCCGAGCATCCGGCACACCACTGGGCGATCGGCTTCCGGGCCCACGGTGAGGAGCTTCTGGAGACGGCCCGCAGGGTGGCCTCCGAACGGCACCCCGACCTGGAGGTCATCACCGAACTCGCCGAGGGCCGGCCAGGAGGTGCTCACCGGCCACCCCGCCGAGATGCCGGCCACCGCCGCCCGGCACGCGCACTGCCTGGTGATCGGCAGTCGAGGCCTCGGCGGCTTCCGGGGCATGGTCCTCGGCTCCACCGGCCGCGCCCTGGTCCACCGGACCTACTGCCCGCTCATGGTCGTGCCGGGTGGCGCCCAGGCGAAGTGACGGATACCAGCAGGGGCGGCCTGGCACCGGTGGTGCCACCGAACCGGCGGCGAGAGGCTGGAGAGGTGAACGAGCATCGGCCCTGGATCGGGTGCGTTCCCTTCGCTCTGGCGGCCACCGCGGCCGCCTACGGGTGGTTCGTGCGGCCGCGGCTGCTGAGCTGGGGTGCGACCTGGGAGGAACGGGTGCGCGCCTACCCCGGTGACGACCTCGTCCCCGGCCCGGGCAGCACGTGGACGATGGCCACGACCCTGCCCGGGCCGCCGGAGCAGGTCTGGCCCTGGCTGCAGCAGATGGGATGCAACCGCGGCGGCTGGTACAGCTGGAACCGCCTCGACAACGGCGGCCGGCCGAGCGCCGAGCACATCGTTCCCCAGTGGCAGAACCTCGAGGAGGGGCAACGCCTGGACTCGCTGCCCAGCGGCGCCAGCTGGTTCACGGTCGCGATCCTCGTACCGGACCGGACCCTGGTGCTACGGGCAGCACTCGAACTGCCCTGCGGCCGGCCGTTCGACGTGCACGGCGGACCGCTGCCCCGCGCATACGTCGATTCGGTCTGGGGATTCCACCTCGCGCCCGCTTCCGGTGGCCGGACCCGCCTGGTGGTCCGTTCCCGTAGCCGCAGCCGACCGCGGCCGCTCACCCGACCCCTGGACCTGCTGTTCGGGGAACCCGCTCATCTGGTCATGCAGACCCGCCAGTTCCACAACCTGCGAACACGCGTCGGTGCGGCAGCCCGCCAGGAGGGATGATCGACATGTCATCGGCAACGGTTCAGCCCGTCCGGCTGGAGGCGGTCCTCGACTCCCCGCTGTCACGCTGGCTCTGGCTCGTGAAGTGGCTTCTCGCCATCCCCCACTACGTCATCCTGGTGTTCCTGTGGTTGGCGTTCGTGGTGCTCACCGTGGTGGCGTTCTTCGCGATCCTGTTCACCGGCCGCTATCCACGGGCGATCTTCGACTTCAACGTGGGAGTCCTGCGGTGGAACTGGCGCGTCGCCTACTACTCGTACGCCGCGCTCGGCACCGACCGGTACCCCCCGTTCACCCTGGCCGACGTGCCGGACTATCCGACCCACCTGACGGTGGCCTACCCCGAACAGCTCTCGCGCGGCCTGGTGCTGGTGAAGTGGTGGCTCCTGGCCATCCCCCACTACCTCGTGGTCGGCTTCTTCCTGGGCGACTACTGGCACTCGGGCGGGCTGATCGGCCTGCTGGTGCTGATCGCGGCCGTCGCCATGGCCTTCACCAGCAAATATCCCACCGGGATCTTCGAGTTCCTGATGGGCCTCAACCGGTGGGTCGTCCGGGTGGCGGTGTACGCAGCCCTGATGTCGGACGAGTATCCGCCGTTCCGGCTGGACCTGGGCGGTGCCGAGCCACAGCACTGATGCGAGCGCTCCCCCACCACCACCCCGGACCCAGCGCCCCGCCGACCGGGACGACCGCGCGGCGGGCGGCGGCGGTGGTCCTGACCGCTCGTGCCAGGCCGGTGGCCACTGGAGCAAGGTGATCGGCGTGCGCGGCTCGCCGCGTCGTGAGCACGATGGAAGCCGGGCCCCACGGCTGTGAACAGCGACCCGGTACTGGAGGCGCGCAGTGGGCGAACTGGTGATCGCCGGATTCGACGGATCGGACCCGAGCCGGACGGCCGTCGAGTGGGCCGCGCGAGAGGCATCCCGGCGCGAGCTCCCACTGGAGATTCTCCAGGCCTGGCCGTGGGGGCCGCGCAGGCCGCTGGGCACCGGGCAGGCCGAGCGCTGGGCGCGCCAGCGACTGGCCGAGCACGCGGACGCGATCAGATCCCGCTTCCCCCGCCTGGAGGTGCGCGCGACGCACGTGCCGGATGACGCGGTCGACGTGCTGGAGGCCGCCTCGGAGCGGGCCGCGGTCCTGGTGCTCGGCTCGCGTGGCCTCGGCGCGCTGCGCGGCTTCCTGGTCGGTTCGGTGAGCCACCATGTCCTCGTCCACGCCACGTGCCCGGTCGTCCTGGTGCGCGCACCGTCCGCCCTGACGAACACGCCGAGTTCGGACGGCAGCGCGGTTGGGGGCCTGGTCGTGGGCCTGGACCTCGCGCACCCGTGCCAGGAGGTACTGGCCTTCGCCTTCGACGCAGCCGCCCGGCGCAAGGTTCCGCTGACCGTGGTGCATGCCTGGGGTCCGCCGGCCGGTACCGAGTACATGCACTTCGGCGCGATCGGCGGCCTCGAGGACGAACTGGCGGAGCCCGAACGGCAGGCACTGGAGGAGGCGGTGATGCCCTGGCTGGGGCGCTACCCCGACCTGCCGGCAGCGACCGCGTTGCTGCGCGGCCAGGCCGGACTGACCCTGGTGGAAGCCGCCGTCACGGCCGAACTGCTGGTGATCGGTGCCCGCCACCGCCGCAGCCCTGTGGGAGCCCACCTCGGACCGGTGGCGCACGCGGTGATCCACCACGTGGGCTGCCCGGTCGCGGTCGTGCCGTACCACTGAGCCTCTCCCGTTCGGCGGCGAAGCCCTCTGACTCCGCCCGCGCCTGTCAGCCTCGCCGACCTCCTGGGCGCCGCCGACGGCACCGCCCACGAGCCGTCGCCCCGGGCGGGCGGCGAGCGGGACCTGTGGATCCGGATCAGACCCCCCGACATCAGCGGCCGCGCGATCCGGACCACCGACGAACCGACCCGCTGACGGCGACCCACGGGTCAGCGAGGTCAGGCCCCGGTCGCGTTGGTTTGCGAGTCGGCCCGCCCGGCCCTCAGCAGTTGCTGCCCCAGATCGACCAGGGCCCGGCCGGCCGCGTACTCGTCGCCGATCTCCGCCACCGGCGGGTCGTCGGGGTTGCGGCGAGCGGTGGTGCGGCTCTCGAGCGTGTTGTCACCGGTGTCGAGGACCGCGTGGACTTTGGTGACGTCGCCTTCCTCGAAGAGGTCCAGGCGCAGGGACCATCGTTTGGTGCGCAGGGTCGGCGCGTCTGCGGGCACACTGGTGGTGTTCATGACCGGGAACTCCGTTCGTTCTCCGTTGCTTCGTGATCCGCCCCCGGTCCCGATGACGGGTACGCCCGCCGCGTCCGGTCGGTGACCGAGAGCACCCCGTCCACCGCGCCGCACAGGCGCAGCACGATCGGGACCAGGTACGGGGGTTCGAGGGTGCCGCTCAGTACCACGTGCCCCTGCTCGACCTCGACGCCGAGCGCTGCCGGGCTCACTCCCTCGATCTGGCTGAGCACGTCCTCCACGATCTCGCTGCGGATCGCCAGGTCATCGCGGAGGAACACCTGGAGGAGGTCGTGACGGCTGACCAGTCCGACCAGTCGGCCGTCCTCCCCCACCACCGGCAGGCGCTTGACCCGGTGGCGGTCCATGAGCCGGGCGGCCGCCACGACACTGGCGCCGGGCGCGACGCAGACCGCCGGGCTGCTCATCAGCTCCCTGGCCGTCATCACCGTGTTCGCCACCGACCGGTCCGCCGGCGGCGGCAGCAGCGCGCCGGGGTCCTCCTGGGCCGCCTGGGCCCGAATGAGGTCGCCCTCCGAGACGACTCCCACCGGCCGGTCCTCGCCGTCCACCACGGGCAGCGCGGTGATGCCGTACTCGGTCAGCAGCTCCGCGATCTCGCGGAACCCGCTCTCCGGAGCCACCCGCACGACCTCGCGGGTCATCAGCTCTTGCACGGTGCGATGACGCATCACCCACCTCACCCGGTTCTGGTCGCCGCCGACACTCCCTCCTCGATCCCACGCTACGACCACGCCGAGCTGTCGGCTTGCGGGCCGTGCGTCCCGGGAACCGGGGCCGACGGGCGCATCACGGCCATGGCGAGTGCGGCGCACCCGGCGACTGCGCGATCGCCGTGATCACGCGCGGGTGGAGCGATCTCCCGCTGCTCGGCCTGCCCACCCTCCAGCAGGTGTGTCTTCGTCCAGCTCTCGCCACAGCCGCACCGCAGTTGCTCCACCAGCTCACCGTCGTCGTTCACACCGAGGCCGCTGCGCGGTCTCGCATGGACATGCGTACTCATGGGTCACACCTGGGACGACGGGGAGCCACCGGTCGCGGTCGGCTCAGCCGCAGGGCACCACCGCCACCGGGCACGACGCATGGTGGACGGCCGCGTGGGTGACCGACCCGAGGTGTGGACCCAGCGGCGCACGCCGGCTGCGGCGGCCCACCACCAGGAGCCCGGCCCGTGCGGCGGCATCCAGCAAGGCGGGTGCCGTGCTCCCGAGTACCGACCTGGGCAGGACCTCGACCTGCGGGTACCGCTCGCGCCAGGGACGCAACGTGCTGGAGAGCGCCTCCTTCTCGCTCTGCTCGACGCGCACCGCCAGGCCCGCCGTGGCACCGAGGGCCATGTACTCGCCGACGAGGGAGGACCCCCAGGCATGGATCACGCGCAGCGGGGCCGAGCGCAGCGCGGCGGCCTCGAAGGCGAAGGCGAGGACGGGATCGCAGGGGTGGCGCAGGTCCAGTCCCAGGGCGACCTCCCGGTAGGGCGTGTCCGCCGGGTCCCGGCCGGCGGCGGTCGGCACGTGCTCGTCCGCTGCCGTCTCGCCCGCCCGGACCAGCACCACGGGGCAGTCGGCCCGCCCGAGGACCTCCTGGCCCACGGAACCGACCAGGAATCCCTGCGCCGTGCCCATCCCCCGTGAACCGAGGACCAGCACGGTCGCGTGCTTCCCGGCTGTTTCCAGCACCGCGACCGGGGCGCCGGGCAGGTGCGCGGCGCTCACCTCCACGCGGGAGAACATCGCGTGGAGTGCGACCTCCTTGCTGGTGAGCCGCGCTCTGCCCCAGCTCACGGCGGACTCGCTCCCCAGCACGTGGCTCGGGGGCCAGGGCCAGGCCTGGACGAGTTCCAGCGGTAGGCCACGGCGCGCCGCCTCGCGTGCGGCCCACTCCGCGGCAGCCGCGCTCTCGGGGGATCCGTCGAATCCGACGACGATCGGTCCTTGCACGATGTCCTCCAGCCGTACCGGCGATGCCGCGCGCACGGGCGGCGAGGCTACGCCGAACCGTCAGGTCCGCTCGACGAGGAACGAGGCGGCGCTGTTCAGGGTGGTCAGGCGCGGGTAGTCGTCCTCGTCGATCCGGCAACCGGCCCGCCCGGTCAGTCGCTCGACCAGGTTCTGCACGGTCAGGGCCTCGCCCCAGGGCCAGGAGAAGCCGACGGGACGAGGAATCCGACACCGCGACCGAGCCTCACGTCACCGCACAGGAACACCGTGACCACGCCGATGCGCATCCTCCCAGACTAGGAGGCGCTGCCCCGGAATTCGCGCCACCAGGTGTTCGGCGGCGGGAGCGGCGAACCCGGCTCGGCCCTCCAGCCACGGTCTCCGGCCGGTTGGCGCCGCTCAGCACGCCGCGCGATGCTGAGGGGGCACGCGCCCCGGGGCGACTGTCAGGAGAAGGACATGAGCGCACCCGCCTCGTCTGCACCACCGGTCGAGGTTGCGCGGAGCGCGGCCGAAGCCCTCAGCGCCGGTGATCTCGACCGCTTCGCCGAACTCGTCCACGAGGATGCCCTGTACGACGTCCTCCCCTTCGGAGAGCGACGCGGACGGGTCGCCGTGCGCGAGTTCTTCGCTGAACTCCTCGGCACCCTGCCGGACTTCTCGATGACCGTTGAGGCCGTAACCGGCGACGGACAGCGCGTAGCCGTCGCGTGGCGGATCACGGGCACGTTCAACGGCAAGCCGTTCCAGGGCTTCACGCCGCACGATCACCGTTTCGACATGCGCGGGATCGACTTCATGGACGTCGATTCCGGCCGCTGTCGGCTCGCGACGTTTCCCTATAACCCTCAGTTCGCCCTCGATAGGTACGAGTGAGCCATCGTCACCTCGAACAGGTCCGTGATGCGTGCCATCGGCACCGTGTCGGCTCCTGGTTGGCGCCACCGGCCGCTCACCGCTCGCGCAGCGACGGCACTTCGAGCGGGCTGCGCTCATCATCGGCGCAGGCCAGCAGCTCCAGGCCGTCCTGGTAATCCGCCTGCCCGACCAGACCCGCGAGCAGCCCGGCCGTGAGCAACAGCTCGGCCTCCTCCCACGTGACCGCACCCGGAGGATCGACCCGCCGTTCGCGAGCGTCCGTGCGCTGCCCGCTACCGGGCGGCTGACCCGGCCGCAACCAGCGGGCGACAAGCCGTACCGAACCCGCGACCAGCCAGCCCAAGCAGATGGCCAAAGCGATGATCATAACCGCCACCTCCGGAAGGAACGCCTCCCAGGCCAAGCCTCCCACTTCGCCGGGCCGGGACAACCGGACACACGTCCCCCTTCGGCCCGGGCTGCCGAGCCCGTGCAACGGCGGCCCTGGCCCGGGATGATCGCACCCTTCAGGCGCACCTGACGGTGCAGACCGCCTCGGAGCCGCCGGTCAGCGCCATCCTCGGCCAGGACGACTGCGGGTCGCTCCCCCGCTGCCCTCCAGGCGAGGCCGGTTGCGGGCGGTGTGGGCCGTCCTCGTGGAGCCTGCGATCCTCGCCTGCGCCATCGCCGTGGTCGGAGCCCCAGTGGCGGTGGCCCTGGCCAAGGTGGACACGGGAGGGCCCCGGTCGCGCCGATGGCGCGGAAGGAGAGGAGGAGCGGCCTCATCGGGCCGGCCGCCCCTGGCGACCGGGGCCGGATGGCCCCTGCCCCTGCGCCCGGACCGCGAGAGTGTGGAGGTGAGGCATCCTGCGGGTACCGGGCCCGCACCGTGGCACGTCGGGAAGTGAGCCTGATGATGTACTGGAACGACCACGGCATGAGCGGGTGGGGCTGGTTCGGGATGTCCTTGGGCATGCTGCTGCTCCTGGCCGTGATCATCGTCGTCGGCATCATGCTCTTCCGTGCTCTGGGCCGCACCCCGCCCCCCACCGATCGCCCCGCCACCGCGCCCCCGCCCGCAGCCGAACAGCTACTCGCCGAACGCCTCGCTCGAGGGGAGATCGACGACGAGGAGTACCGCAGGCGTCTGGCGACGCTGCGCTCCTCCCCACCGCAGAGCACCCACGAGTGACGCAGGCGCCGACACGGCGCACGGGGCCGCCCTCCACGTCAGGAGTCGGGCCAGGGCGAGGAGGAGCTTCCCGTAGCCCGGCCTCGCCCATCGGCGGCGCGTCGCCGTCCGCGGTGGCGTCTGCCACCGACTTCGCCCACCCTTCCTCGGTGGGCTCGCTCGCGCCGAGCCGTCCCGCCCCCACCGCAAGCAGCGGCCGGCCCGGCGCGCGGTGCGGGGAGCGCCGACAGTCGGCCGGTTGAGGTCCCGCGCGGTCCGACAGGCCCGGTGGGCGGGGCTGCCGGTGCGACAGGCCCGCCTCCAGGGGTGCGTCAGCCGTGCGAGAAGGGGATCTTCGGGAGGATGCGGTCGAGCCAGGCGGGGGTGTGCCAGGCGGCGTGGCCGGTGAGGCGGAGCAGCACCGGCAGCAGGACGAGCCGGACGAGCGCGGCGTCGAGCAGGACGGCGACGCCCAGGACGACGCCCATCTCCTTGGGCGGGAGCGGTCCGGACAGGGAGAAAGTGAAGAAGACGGCGACCATGACCGCGGCGGCTGCGAAGATCACGCGGCCGGAGTGCGCCATGGCGCCGACCATCGCCTCCTTCGGGTCGCCGGTGCGTTCGTAGTGCTCCTTGGCGGAGGCGAGCAGGAAGACGGTGTAGTCCATGGCGATGGCGAAGATCATCGCGAAGAAGAAGACCGGGGCCCAGCCGTCGAGGAAGCCCTGCGGGTGGAAGCCGAGCAGCCCGGCGCCGTGGCCGTCCTGGAAGATCAGGCGGGCGACGCCGAAGGCGGCACCGGTGGAGAGCAGGCTGGCGGCGGTGCCGAGGGCGGAGATCAGCGGGGCGCGCAGGGCGATGAGCAGGAGCAGGAAGCCCAGTCCCATCACCACGCCGATGACCAGTGGGGTCTTCTGGGTGAGCAGGTGCTGCAGGTCGAGGTTCTCGACGGCGGCGCCGCCGACCAGGGTGTCGTGCGGGAGTTCGGCGCGCAGGGTGTGCACGGTGGTGCCCAGCTGCGGATTGGAGGGGTCGACGGTGGGGACGGCCTGGATCATCGACCAGCCGGATCCGTCCGCGGCGGCCTGGGTGGGCATGACGCCGGCGATGCCGGGGGTGGCCGCGACGGTCGCCGCGCTCCGGGCGGCCTGGCTGGTGGGGGTCAGGACCTGCAGGGTGCCGGGGGCGCCGGGGCCGAAGGCCTGCTGGACGGTGGTGTAGCCGGCGCGGGCGCTGTCGGTCGTGGGGATGACGGTGATGGAGGGCATCGCGGTGCGCAGGCCGATCACCGGTGCGGCCAGGGCCAGCAGCGCGACCAGGGCCAGGGCGCCGTAGCGCAGCGGGTGCTTCCAGAGGCGTTCGCCCCAGGCGGCGAAGCGCGGTGAGCGCTGCTCGCCGGTCCTGACCCAGGGCAGGGCGAGGGCGTCGACGCGGTGGCCGAGCCTGCCGAGGACGGCGGGCAGCAGGGTGAGGGTGGCGGCCAGCACGAACAGGACGGCGAGCATGATGCCGCCGGCCATCGAGCGGAACGCCGGGGACGGGACCAGCATCACGGCGGAGAGGCTGACCAGCACGGTCGCCCCGGAGAGCAGGACGGCCTTGCCCGCGGTGTCCATGGTCTCGCCCACCGCTTCGGCGGTGCCGCGGTGGCGGCCCGTGCGGGCGCCGCGAAAGCGCATCACCAGGAAGAGGGCGTAGTCGATGCCCAGGGCGAGGGCGAACATCATGGCGAAGTTCATCGCCCAGATGGAGACCGGGAAGAGGTGGCTGATCAGGACGAGTGAGCCGGCGGAGGCGGCCAGGCCGGCCATGGTGAGCAGCAGCGGCAGGCCGGCGGCGACCAGCGAGCCGAAGGCCAGTACCAGGATCGCGAGGGTGACCGGCCAGGACATGATCTCGGACTTCATCATCGCGTCGTGGTTGGCGGTGTTGAAGTCGCTCCACAGCACGGAGGCGCCGGTGGCGTTGACCTGAACACCGTTGCCGGACAGGGCGGCGAGCGGGCCCTTGAGGTCGTCGGCCGCGCGGACCATCTCATCCGGGTTCGCCTTGGCTCCGGCGAGCAGGATCGCGGTGCGGCCGTCCTGGCTGACGGTGGCGCCGGGCTGCGGCGGGATCACGACGGAGACCCGGGGATCGGCGCCGGCTGTCGCCTCAGCCCTGGTGATGACCTGCTGGACGGCGGGGTCGGTGACCGGCCGGTCGGCGTGCACCACGATCTGCAGCGCGGAGGAGGCGTTGCCCGCGAAGTGGTCCTGGGCGAGCGCGCGGACCTTCACGGAGTCCGAGCCGTTCGCCTGCCACCCCGCCCCGGACAGCGCGGTGGTGACCTGGGGGGCGAAGGCGCCGAGCGCGGCCACCACCACCAGCCAGCCGACCAGGACGGTCTTGAAGTGCTGCACCGACCAGACGCCGAGGCGGCCGAGCAGACCGGGGCGCGCGGCTGCGGACCCGGGCCCCGACTGGGGCGGACCGTCCGTCAGGACGGGTGCTGAGCTGTTCAAGGGAGCTCCTCGATACGGGGCAATGGACCGACATCGCCGGCCATATACCGGTGGGGGTATATAGAAGTGCCAAGAAAATCCCCGGAGGACGGCTGACCGCGGGTGCGAACCGCAGTCGGCCGAACGACCGCCGGGGAGTGGTGGGTCAGCCGACGAGGGCGTCCAGGGCCTGGCGCAGGCGGGTCGCGGCCTCGTCGGCCACTGCGGCCAACTCCGGCCGTCCGGTGACCTGCACCATGATCTGCGGGTCCATCGCCTCGACCACCGTGCGGCCGTCGGCCGTGCGCACGACGACGTTGCACGGCAGCAACAGGCCGATGTGCCGGTCGACGCCGAGCGCGCGGTGGGCGAGCGGCGGGTTGCAGGCTCCGAGGATCAGGTAGTCCTCCATCTCCTCGCCGAGCTTGGCCCGCAGCGTGGCTTGGACGTCGATCTCGGTCAGGATGCCGAAGCCCTGCTCCGCGAGCGCCGCGCGCACCCGCTCGACCGCTGCGGGAAACGGGGTGTCGAGGGTGACGGTAATGCCGTAGTCCATGTCAACTCCAGCTTGCTAAAAGGATGTCTGCGTAGTCCGGAATGCGGGCAGCGGCCGTGGCCCAGTGAGCAGCCGTGCCGCCGTCGGGCGTGGCGGTGAACGCGCCGACCTCCAGCCCCCGGCCGGAGTGCGCCCACGCGGTGGTCCCGTCCGCCACCGAGGCGGCCTCGATGTCCACCTCGGCCATCCGCCATAGCTCTCAATACCCCCACGGGTATTTTCGAGAGTACAGATCTCCCGGTGAAGAGACAAACATCCCGGATTGCCCGGGGTGGCGCTCCCACCTCTCGGCCTCGCCGACCGTACGCGCCCGACTTCAGGCCAGCGCGAGGAACAGCTTCTCGAGCTCGGCCTCACTCATCGGCGGCGCGTCGCCGTCCGCGGTCGCCATGCACTGGCGCATGCCACTAGCAACGATCTTGAAGCCGGCCCGGTCGAGCGCACGGGAGACGGCCGCCAGTTGGGTGACGACGTCCTTGCAGTCGCGCCCGGCCTCGATCATCGCGATCACGCCGGCGAGCTGCCCCTGGGCGCGGCGGAGCCGGTTCAGAACCGCGCCGACCGCATCGTCGTCGACCTGCATACCAGTCACCTTTCGAGTGAACCACTGTGGCCAAGTGTACCCGGTGGGGTATATCTCCCCGAGAGGCCCAACACGGCGGCCTGCCGGACCGGGCCCCGCGCCGAGCCGGGGAGTAGCCCGCTGCGGCACCGACCACGTCGCACCCGCCGACCCACACGCAGCCGGCTCCGATCGCAGACGGCGGGGTCGACACCGGCCCCACCCGACCGAGCTGTTCGCCGCCCCGCTCGCCTCCTGCGTGGCGTTCTACGCCGGCCGCTACCTCACCCGCCACCGTGTCGATCCGCAAGGCCTGTGCGTCAGGGCCGAGTTCGCGATGGCTTCCGACCGGCCCGCCCGGGTGAGCGAGATCCGCCTCGTCCTCGACGTGCCCGCCGGGCTGGACCCGGCCCGTCACGAGGCCCTCCTGGCCGTCGCCTCGCACTGCACCGTCCACAGAACCCGCCGCAGGCCCGGTCCACGTCGGCGGACGTCATCGCCTCGGCGAAGGTCTTCACCATCGCCCGCAACGACTCCGGACTCGCCGAGGCGACCACGTCGGCCGACGGCGCCGAGCACCGCGTCGCGTGCCACGGTGGGGGCGCTGTCTTCAGCGTTGCGATGCTGCGCCGGTAGTCGATTCGCTCCACGACGGACCGGCTGAGGGCCACCGCGGACCGGGCGCGGTCCTGGCTGTCGAGCCGGGGGTGCTGGAGGATGTCGTTGAGTAGGGTAGCCGCGGTTCCGTCGTCCCCGACTGCCCCGGCCTGGTCGGCGGCCGCCTTGGCGAACCGCAGCCACGTGTCACTGTCCCCCGCTGCCCGGGCGTGGTGGGCGACCTTGACCAGTGGAGGCGAGGGGAGGACCCGGAGGACGGTGATCGCGCGGCGGTGAAGGTCGGTGCGCACCGGCCCTGGTATCTCCTCGTAGACGGCCGGCTGGTACAGCGCGTGGTGGCAGCCGTGGCGCAGTTCGTCGTGTTCCCGCAGCACATCGCGGCGTGGCGCTCCGGCGGGCTGCTCGCTGTGGCCGACGTCGGCCTGTGCGCCGGACCCACAGGCTGGCTGATCCGCGGCGCCGCCGTTCGGCTCGGCTCAGCTTGGCTCAGGCGCCGAAGGCGGCAGCCACCTGGGCGGTGTCCTCGCTGCCGCGGTAGTGGACGACCTTGCCGTCGCGAAAGGTGAAGCGGTGGTGCAGGTCCATCGTCACCGGCTGACCCGTGGCGCGGACCCGGGCACGCAGTCGCACCACGGTCAGCACCTCGGAATCGTTCGCGGCGAAGGAGGTCGGCATGAACTCGTCGGTCTCCACGCTCGAACCGTACTGCTCGAAGAAGGCCCCGACCTCGGCCTTCCCCTGGTGCGGCCCGTACCAAGGGGCTGCCGTCGAGGTGGTCTCGGTGGCCCAGTCGACGTCGTCGCTCAACGCGTCCAGGATGGTCCGGGCGTCTCCCCGGCCGAAGGCCTCGTAGATCGACTTGACGGTGGCGGTGTTGCTCTCGGCGCTCATGAGAACCCTTTCGCGCTGTGCGGCGCCGGCAGCGGCGCAGGACGTGGTGACGATGCGCGGGCACCGGGCGGACAGCCGGCGAAGCCACCGTCGGCGACCACCAGGTCGAGCCGCTCGTTGAGGTAGGTCTCCCGGTCCTGCCCGGCGGCCCCGGCGTCGGTCGCGTCGAGCGCGCCCCGTCGAACCCCGATCACCCCACGTTCGGTGACGCCCGCGCCCTCGTTCCAGTCAACCGCCCGGCGCGACGGTGCGCATCCGGTCGAGAGGAGGCGGTTCCGCAAGCCGCGGCCGGCCGCCGCGCCGTGCGCGCCGAGACCGAGACGCGCTACCCGTGTCCAGGCGGAACGCCAGTACCTTGCAGCGCTCCCGCGGTCCCGGTGGCGCCCGCGTCCGGTCAGGATCTGGCGTGGGCGCCACCGGTGTTCGGGGCTGCCGTCACCGGGCATGACGCCTGGTCTGTGGCGCGCGATGGACTGGACGGTGGGGAGTGTGCACGGGTGGGAGGTCGAGTGTGTTCGGTCTGCTATTTGGTGGTGGGGATGTTGGTCAAGCCCTTGCCTCCGGTGGAGGTGTTGGTGGTGGAGACGGTGTTCTTGGTCTTGCATCCGCTGTTGTCGGTGACGTTGATGCCGTAGCCGGCGGCGCCGCCGAGGGTGAACCTGTTCTTGGTGAAGGTGTTGCCGCAGCCGTAGGCGGCGTAGACGTTGTGGACCTGGAAGCCGTCGGTGTAGGGGTGGGTGACGGTGTTGGAATCGATGGTGTAGCCGTCGCCCTTGACGTCGATGGTGGAGTCGCCAGAGTTCTGGTCCTTCTCGCCGGTGCCGTCGAAGGTGTTGCCGCGGATGACGCCGGAGTGGGTGCCCTCCTTGATGTCGACACCCTCCGCGGCGACGTTGGGGCCGATCTTGTTGTTGAGGACCTGGACGTAGTCCGAGGCGTCCACTCCGGTGGGGCCGGCGTACTGGTCCCAGTTGCTGTTGGCCGAGCCGATGTACACGCCTTCGCCGTAGCCGGGTTCACTGGTGCCGGTGTCGTGGACGGAGGAGTTCTCGATCACGCCGTGGTTACTGCCGGAGCGGAAGTGGACGCCCTCGTAGCCGATCTTGGAGACGGTGACACCGTTGATCGTCACATAGGGGGATGCGTCCATGACGATGCCCTTGCTGGCACCGGTCACCGCGAAGCCGGTGAGGAGCCAGTAGGGCGCGGCGTCGAGCCACAGACCGTAGCCGTTGCCGCCGCCCGAGGTCAGCACGGCCTTGGAGCTCCCGGTCAGGGTGATCGGCGCCGAGGAGGTTCCCTTGGCGGTGGTCCTGAAGACTCCCTTGTAGGTTCCGTCGGCGAGCTTGATGGTCTCGCCGGGTTTGGCGGCGGCCAGGGCGCTGACGAGTTGGGCCGCGGTGGAGACGCTGACCGTGGACGACGCCGTCGCAGCCGCGACGGCCTGTCCCATGGGGACGGAGAGGACCAGGACCGCGACGGCGGCCGTGCCGGTCGGGACGGAGCGGTGGGATGTGGTGCTGGTGCCCTTGGGCATGTCGTGCCTCCAAGTGGGGGTACGGGGAGGCCGCAGCCGCGATCTGCATCGCAGCCGTGCTTCTTCTTTCTGCAGGCGGCCGCGATCACATGGCCCGTCGTCGGCGAGTGACCGGCCCAGCCTCGCAGAACGGGGTTCGGGGGTCGGAACTGGACCACCCGCTACGCCTATGGGGGATCACCCGGCTCGGGCTCCACCACCTGATCGAGAACGTACGCGGGGCGCCAGTGCGTGCCCAGCGGTGAACGATGTCGCAAAGCCGTGTGCACCGCATGCACGGTGAGGCGGCGGGGCGGGGACTGGAAACGGAGCATCGGCCACCGTGCCAGTCCCCGACCCTCCTCAGACGACGATGCGGTCGAGGTTGGGCGCTCCGGCCGAGGGGTTGGAGAACTCGATGGTGTTGCCGCTGCCGGCCTTGAGCTGGACGGTGACGGTCTTGGTGACCACGGTGTTGTAGTCCGGGGTTTCGGGGAAGCTGACGGTCTGGTCGACGCCGTTGACGGTGACGGTGGCGGTGCGGGCCTGGCCGACGCTCAGGAAGGAGACAGTCATGGTGTAGCTGCCCGCGGCCGGCTCGGAGATCCCGGTGAAGGTCGCGGTGCCGCCGTTGCCCAGGTAGCTGAGCTTCTTGCCGCCGGAGCAGTGGGCGCAGCTGGTGACGGTGGTGCCGCCGGCCAGGGTTGCCGCCTCGGCCTCGTACGACGTGTTCCCGCCGGTCGGCGGGGTCGTCGTGGGCGGAGGGCTCGTCGGCGGGGGGCTGCTGGGCGGCGTGCCTCCGGCCATGCTTGCGCCGAGGCTGTCGAGGGCCTTCTGGACCAGGGCCTGAGCGTTGTCGTTGAGGTTGGCGTTGGTGCCGTTCACGACCCAGGAGGAGCCGGAGAACATGACCACGGTGACGCCGTTGTCGACGCCGCCGGTGGTGCCGCTGCTCGGGATGCCGAGGAGTTGGGCGGCCTTGACGGAGGCCTCGCCCAGTTCGCGGGAGTCGTTGTCCGAGGTTTGCTGGTTGTTCGCGGTCTGGGTGTCGCCGAAGATCGAGCCGATGACCTTGCCGTTGTAGAACATCAGCGCGAACTGACGACCCGACATGCCGTGTTCCTTGTAGAAGAAGTGCGGGCAGGGGGACGTGCGGTCCCAGCAGTCGTCGCCCAGCACGTAGAAGGGCACGTGGTGCGCGCCCAGGGCCTTGCCGCTGCTGTCCGACCAGGTCGTGTCGCCCTGGTGATCGGGGTCGGGGTCGGGATCGCTGCCGTCGGTGTCGATGGCCATGCTGGAGGTGTAGGCGTAGACGCCCTTCGCGACCTGGTACACGTTCACGTTCTGGGCCCGTGTCATGGTGTTGATGTGGGGCTTGGTGTTGACCTGGTTCGCGGCCGTCGAGTTCTGATGGATGCCGGCCAGGACCTGGGCTGGGGTGTACGAGCCGGCGGCCGGTGCGGCGGCGGCGTTTGCCTGGACGGTGCTGGGGGTCGTGGCCGCGTCGGCGTTCGCGATGGCCAGTGGGGTGGCGAGCGCGAGGGCCGCGGCGGCTGCCACGGCGAGGCGTGTCCGGGTCGATGACATGGCGGTGGGGGCCTCCGTCACTGGTTAGTAAAGTTGCCTAACTGAATCGAAGCACCTTCGGCCCCACCACGCAATCATCGCGTTAGCTAGATTTGCGAAGTCCAAGCGAGCAACTCGCGGCTGGGTGAGGCCCTTTGTGGGACCGGTGCGAACGCCTCGTCCGCAGTCACCCACGCGAAGGGCACACCGGCGTCGATGACGCTGCACCATCCACTCGAAGAACCCGAGAAGAAGCTGCTCGGCACAACCGCGTACCCGAGCGCCCCGGCCACCTGCATCGGCCACTCGGACGACGCGAGAGCAGCGACGCCCGACGCGACCTGCTCGGCCGTGCCCTGGCTTGCGCCGGTCGTGGCCACGGACGTAGCGGGACCCTTCGGATGGCACAATCCACCTCCACTCCTGACGGTGGGTCAGCCCACCGCGGCCCATCCTCACGAGGGACCAACGGCCCCGGCTACGGGCCACGCGGGCCCTGTCCGGCGACCGTCGACGACGGTGACAGTGGTCCCGACGGATCCCGAGCCCGCTGGAGGCACTGCCATGAACCGCCCTGTTCTCGCCGCCATCGACACCCCGGAGCGCAGCGGAGCGGCCGCGCACTGGGCGGCCGCCGAGGCGCTCCGCCGCGGGGCGCCGCTGCGGCTCCTGCACGCCTGGCCCAACTCCGGTAACGGCGACCAGCTCCTGCTCGCCGACCTGCGCGAAGCCGCCCGGCGGATGCTGGACGGCCTCGCCGACGAGCTGCGCGCCGCGCATCCGGGAGTCGAGGTGGCCACCTCGGTGGTGGCGGGCGCGGCGGTCGACGCGCTGTTGCGGGCGGCCACCGAATGCGAGCTGCTGGTGCTCGGCACCCGGGGACTCGGCGGGTTCCACGGCCTGCTGGTCGGCTCGGTCAGCCTGTCGACCGTCGGCCGCTGCGACACACCGGTGGTGCTGGTGCGGGCCGAGATGCCGCCCAACCCGCGCGCGGCACAGCACGCCGTGCCGCGCGACGCCGTGCCGGAGGTCGTCGTCGGGCTGGACCCGCAGGTCCCCGCCGGTCCGGTGCTGGACTTCGCCTTCGAGGAGGCCGCGCGGCGCGGCGCTCCGGTGCACGTGGTGCACGGCTGGGAGACGCCGCCCACCTACAACTACGGCTACGCCGCGGGATGGGTGCCGTCACAGGAGGACCGTCGCCTGCTGGAGACGCTGGCGACGAGGCTGGTCTCGGACGCGCTGGCGCCGTGGCGGGAGAAGTACCCGCAGGTCCTGGTCGTGGAGGACGTCCGGGCCGGCGGCGCGGCCGGTGCGCTGGTCGACGCCGCTGGCGAGGCCGCCCTGTTCGTGGTCGGTCGACGTGACCGGTCGCTGGGCGTGGGGCCGCGGCTGGGCCCGGTCGCCCACGCGGTGATCCACCATGCCCCGGCACCCGTCGCGGTCGTTCCGCACGCCTGATCGCAGGCCCTACGCGGGGCCGTGCCCGGTGCCGTTCGGCGCCCCACGCAGGTCTGCTGGTCGGCTCCGTCGGCCTCGCCGTGGCCGCACGGGTCGACACCCCGGTGGTCCTGGTCCGCGCCGGGCAGCCCACCGTTGACCCGGAGCGGGGCGGGCGGGAGATCGTGGTCGGGGTGGAAACCGGCCAACTCGCCGACTCCGTCATCGACTTCGCCTTCACCGAAGCCGCCCTGCGCGGAGTGCGCCTGCGGGCCGTCCACGCCCGGACGCCGCTCTCGCCCTGGCCGGCCCTCGGTTGGGCCCCGCCGCGGTTGGAGGTCACCGAGCAGGAGGAGGCCGAGCAGGCCCTGCTGTCCGAAGCCCTCGTCGCCTGGCGGCGCACGTACCCCGAGGTGGCACTGACCGCCGAGGTCCGGCTGGGCTCGGCGGCGCAGTCCGTGCTGGACGCCGGCCGCGACGCCGACCTGATCGTCGTCGGCCGGCGCGAGCGCGGTCGCGAACTCGGGCCCCGGCTCGGGTCGGTGGCCCACGCCGTACTCCATCACGCCGACTCCCCGGTCGCGGTGATCCCGCACCGCTGAGGCCGACCAACACGCGCGTCCCCCTGTCACCGCACCCCCGTCCCCGTCCCCGTCCCCGAGGAGCAACGGACATGCCCGACGTACCCCGCCCCGCCGTCCGCAGGTGGCGCCGGCACCTGCGCCGGGCCCTTGGCACCGAGCGCAACGAGCTGCTTCGCCCCCTCGACCGGAGCCGCAGCCGGGCACTGCTGCTCGCAGCACTCGGCCTCGCGCTGGCCGCCCCGCTGGGCGCGGCCGCCGGGACCACCGAGCTGGCATCCGCCCAGCGGCAGGAAGCGGTGACGGCCGCTCGGCTGCACCGTGTTGACGCGATCGTCCTGACCCCGGCCCGCCGGGCCACTGCCACGGCCGCTGTCGGCCGGACCGGATACCAGGCGAAGGCCGCCTGGACCGACCCGGCCGGCCAGCAGGACACCGGAACGGTCGACGTCACCCGGCACGCCCTCCCGGGCAGCACCGTGAGCATCCGGGTCACCGACGCCGGCCGGCTCGCCGCCCCTCCGGCGAGCGCCGCCGACCTCGTCGGCGACGCCGCCTGCTTCGGCCTGCTCACCCTCGGCTGCCTGTCCGTCCTCGTCGCCTCCGGCCTCGGCCTGCGGCTGCACTTCCTGGCCCGCACGGCGGCCAGGGGTTGGCAGGACTCCTGGGCCCGCACGGAGCCGGTCTGGACCGGACGCTCCCTGCGCGGCCCCGGCACCCACGGCCCCCAGCCCGGCTGAACCGGCCCTGCCGTCATCAGGCCTCGCCCGCCGAGGACGCCCGCGCCCAGCCGATATGACGGTGGTCATTCCGCAGGACGGCAACCGCCTTGTCCCTGTTGGAGCGAAGGCGGGTGGCCCGAGGTGGCTCCTCACCAGGTTCAGCCCGGCCGAGCACACCCGGTTCCGCACCATGCTGGCCCGCCTGACCACGAGGGTGGGCCGTTGACGGAGCCGAGCAGGAAGCCCCGAACGGTCCCCGTCCCCCGTGAACCGAGCACCAGCACCGGGCGCCCCCGGCGAGCAGCCGGCTGAGGGTCGGCTCGCGTTCGTCGCCGATCACCGGGTCCGACTTCTCACCCGCCCGGCCGACCGGAATCGTGGGTCGGGCCGCTGCCGTAGCCTCCCCCGCCGGGCGTCTCGATCTCCAGGGCGTCTCCCGCCGCGAGGTCCGCGCGGTCGCAGCCGTTCAGCGGCACCACCGTGCCGTCGGCGCGACGGACACGGTTGACGCCGAGCGCTCCGGGCGAACCGCCGGCCATGCCGTAGGGGGCCACCCGGCGGTGTCCCGACAGGATGCTCACCGTCATCGGCTCGCGGAACCGGATCCGGCGCAGCGCGCCGTCACCTCCCCGACACCGGCCTGTGCCGCCGCTGCCGTGCCGGACGGAGAACTCCTCCAGGAGGACGGGCAGGCGCCATTCGAGGACCTCCGGGTCGGTGAGGCGGGAGTTGGTCATGTGGGTCTGCACGACGCTCGCACCGTCGAAATCGCTGCCCGCTCCGGCACCGGAGGCGATCGTCTCGTAGTACTGGTGGTGCTCGTTTCCGAAGCTGACGTTGTTCATCGTCCCGGAGCCCTCGGCCTGGATGCCCAGTGCGGCGTAGAGCGCGCCGCAGATCGCCTGGGAGGTCTCGACGTTGCCGGCGACCACGGCGGCCGGATGGCGCGGTGCGAGCATCGACCCGGCCGGCACGACGATGCTCAGCGGGCGTAGGCAGCCGTCGTTGAGGGGGATGTCGTCGGCGACCAGGGTGCGGAAGACGTAGAGCACGGCCGCGGTGACCACGGCGGAGGGCGCGTTGAGGTTGGAGTCGAGCTGCGGCGAGGTGCCGGTGAAGTCCACGGTGGCGCGGCGCTGTTCACGGTCGACGGAGATCCGCACGGCGATCACCGCGCCGGAGTCCGTCTCGTAGCGGCAGGCGCCGTCGGCGAGCGTGTCGATCACTCGGCGGACCGCCTCCTCGGCGTTGTCCTGCACGTGCCGCATGTAGGCCTGCACCACCTCCAGGCCGAAGTGGTCGATCATCGCGGCGACTTCGTCGACGCCCTTGCGGTTGGCGGCGATCTGGGCGCGCAGGTCGGCGAGGTTGGTGGCCGGGTCGCGGGAGGGGTGGGGCGCCTGCGTGAGCAGGCGCAGGGTCTCGGCCTCGCGCAGCCTCCCGTCCTCGACCAGCAGCCAGTTGTCGAACAGAACGCCCTCCTCGTCGATGTGCCGACTGGTCGCCGGCATCGAGCCGGGGGTGAGTCCGCCGATCTCGGCATGGTGGCCGCGTGAGGCGACGAAGAACAGGATGCGCTCACCGGGGGGATCGAAGACCGGCGTCACCACCGTGACGTCGGGCAGATGGGTGCCGCCGTGGTAGGGGTCGTTGACGGCATACGCGTCGCCGGCCTTCATCGTGTCGCCACGGCGCCGGATCACCTCCTTGACGGTGGTGCCCATCGACCCCAGGTGGACGGGGATGTGGGGGGCGTTGGCGACCAGGTTGCCCTCCGGGTCGAAGAGCGCGCACGAGAAGTCGAGACGTTCCTTGATGTTGACCGACTGCGAGGTCGACTCCAGGCGGGCGCCCATCTGCTGGGCGATGGCCATGAAGAGGTTGTTGAAGATCTCCAGGAACACGGGGTCGGCCTCGGTTCCGGCGCCTGCGTCCGCGCGGGGCACCACCCGCTCCATCACCAGGTGCCCGAGCGGTGTCACGGTCGCCTGCCAGCCGTCGTCCACCACGGTGGTGGCGTTGGCCTCGGCGATGATCGCCGGACCGGTCACGGTCTCGGCCGGCCGCATCGACTCGCGCTCGCACAGGGGCACCTCGCGCCGGGCTCCGCGCGTGAACAGGCGCACGGACCGTGCGGTCCCTACGGACCGTGCGGTCCCTGCGGAGCGGGCCCCGGATCCGCCCGGCACACCGAGGTCCGGCTGCTCGGTGATACCGATGGCCTCCACCGACAGGGCCTCGACGACGATCGGACGTTCCATCAGGAACGAGTACGTGGCACGGTGACGCGCCTCGAAGGCGGCGATCATCACGCTCGGCACGTCCAGTGCGACCTGGAGGGTGGTGTCCGTCCCGTCGTAGCGCAGGCGCGCGCGATGGACGACCTCGATGCGTTCGGGCGCGACGCCCTCGTCGAGCAGTTCGGCGCGGGCCTGCGACTCCAACGCCTGCGCGATCGCCCGGACCTCCTTCATCGACGCGGCCTCCAGCGGGCGCTCCACCGCCTTCTCGCGCAGAACGGTGGTGTCGGCCAGTCCGATGCCCAGCGCAGAGAGCACCCCGGCCATCGGGGGCACCAGGACGCTGCCGATGCCCAGGGCATCAGCCACGGCGCAGGCGTGCTGGCCGCCCGCGCCGCCGAAGGTGGTCAGCACGTACCGGGTGACGTCGCGTCCCCGCTGCACGGAGACCCGCTTGACGGCGTTGGCGATGTTGTCGACGGCGATCCGCAGGAACCCCTCGGCCACCTCCTCGGGCGAGCGCCGCTCTCCGGTGCGAGCGGTGATCTCCTCGGCGAGCGAGTGGAACCGACGGCTCACCGTTTCCCCATCCAGTGGCTGGTCACCGCCGGGTCCGAACACGTGCGGGAAGTGCTCGGCCTGGATGCGCCCCAGCATCAGGTTCGCGTCGGTGACGGTCAGCGGACCGCCACCCCGGTAGCAGGCCGGACCGGGGTCGGCCCCCGCCGACTGGGGACCCACCCGCAGGCGGCTGCCGTCGAAGTGCAGCACCGAGCCCCCGCCGGCCGCCACCGTGCTGATCGCGAGCATCGGCGCCCGCAGCCGGACCCCGGCGACCTGGGTGGTGACCACCCGCTCGTACTCGCCGGCGAAGTGCGACACGTCGGTGGAGGTGCCCCCCATGTCGAACCCGATCACCTTTTCGAAGCCGGCCAGTTGCGACATCCGCGCCATGCCGACGATGCCGCCTGCCGGCCCGGAGAGGATCGCGTCCTTGCCGCGGAAGTGGCCGGCCTCCGCGAGTCCGCCGTTGGACTGCATGAACATCAGCCGCACGCCGCTCAACTCCTCGGCCACGTCCCGGACGTAGCGGCGCAGTCCGGGCGAGAGGTAGGCGTCCACGACGGCGGTGTCGCCGCGCGGGACCAGCTTCATCAGCGGGCTGGCCTCGCTGGAGAGCGACACCTGCGGGAACCCGATCTCCGCGGCGAGCCGGCCGATCGCCCGCTCGTGGTCGGGGTGCAGGTAGCTGTGCAGGCAGACCACCGCCACCGAGCGGATGCCGTCCCCATGGCAGAGGCGCAGGTCCCGTGCCAGCTGTTCGAGGTCAGGAGCGCGCAGGACGGTTCCGTCGGCGGTGATCCGCTCGTCGACCTCGATCACCCGCTCGTAGAGGGGCTCGGGAAGGGCGATCTCCCGGTCGAAGATGTGCGGACGGTTCTGGTAACCGATCCGCAGCGCGTCGGCGAAGCCGCGGGTGATCACCAGGACGGTCGGCTCGCCCCTGCGCTCCAGCAGGGCGTTGGTCGCCACCGTGGTGCCCATCCGCACGGCGTCGATCCGGTCGCCCTCCCCCGCCGCCGCCAGCAGGGCGTGGATTCCGGCGACGGCGGCGTCACGGTATCGCGCCGGGTCGTGCGAGAGGAGCTTGTGGGTCAGCAAACGGCCTTCGGGACTCAGCGCGACGACATCGGTGAAGGTGCCCCCGCGGTCCACCCAGAACTGCCAACCCCTGCGGGCCATCTCCGGCTCCTCCGCTTCCCGGCCAGGCACGCCGGTCGCCTTCGCGCCGCCTTCCGGACGAGTAGCCGCCTTCCGGACGAGTATCCGACCGCGGGAGCGGTGGCCGCAAACGCGACATACTGGGCATGAGGATCTCTGCGAGAAGGCGGTGCGGCGGCTATGACGGCGCTGACCCTGGGTGTGCTGCGGGAGACCGCACCGGGCGAACGGCGGGTCGCTCTCGTCCCCGACCTGGTCCACACGGTCGACGCCCTGGGGATCGCCGTCCTGGTGGAGCGCGGTGCCGGGGCCGGGGCCCTGTTCCACGACGAGTCCTACGCCGAGGCCGGCGCGGATGTCGTCCCGCGCGCCGAGATCCTTCGGCACGCGGACCTCCTGGCAGGCGTGCGGGTCCCCCTGCTCGGCCCCTCCCATCGCTTCCGGCCCGGACAGCTCCTGATCGCGATGCTGCAACCGACGCTCATCCCCTTCCAGATCCGGCAGTGGGCCGACCAGGGTGTCACCGCCGTCGGACTCGACCTGGTCCCGGACGGCCTCGGTGCCGGACACCCGGTGGACGCCCTCACCTCCCAGGCCCGTGTCAGTGGCTACCGAGCGGTTCTCCTCGCGGCCGAACGCACGCGCCGCTGCCTGCCGCCCTGGGGCTCGTCGGAGGCGACGTTCGAGCCGGTCCGGGCACTGGTCGTCGGCGCCGGGCCCGCCGGTCTCCAGGCCGTCGACACCGCCTGCCGGCTCGGCGCACTCGTCCACGCCCACGAACTGCGCCGACGGGCCCGCCAGGACGCCACCGAGCTGGGTGCCGCCCTCCTCGACCTGCCGGGACTGCGGCCCGTGGACGACGGTGCCGCGCTCGCCCGGACACTCGACTCCGAGCTGGCCGAGCTGCGCCAGGGGCTGGCCGACTCGCTGCCCCGCTTCGACATCGTCATCGCCGCGCTCGACCCGCCAGGCCGCCCGGTGCCGGTGCTGCTGACCACCAAGGCCGTGCAGGCCATGCGCCCCGGCTCCGTCGTGGTCGACCTGGCGGTCGGCTCGGCCGACTCGCCGGGTGGCAACGTCGAGTGCGCGGAGCCGGACACCCTCACCCTGGTGGGCGACGCGGTCACGGTGATCGGCGCCGGCAACCTCCCCGCCCAGGTCCCGGTCACCGCGTCGACCGCCTACGCGCACAACGTCACCGCCCTGCTCCGCCACCTCAAGCGCGGTGGACCCCTCACGATCGACCTGAGCGACCCCGTGCAGGCCGCCGTCGTGGCGACCCACCACGGCAGCGTGCTGCACGAACCGACCAAGCGGCTCCTGCTCGAGGCGACCGCCGCGGCCGGCACGCCCTGACGCCGACCCACGAGCTCGCCCCGGGTGCTACCGAGCCGACTCGGCCGAGAGTCCGGCGTGGCGCGCGATCGCCGCCGCACGGTCGGCGCAACGCTGGTGGCAGCGGGCCGGCAACGTCCCGTCGGCGACATCGCAGCGAAGAGGCTCAGCGCGCGGTCGACGTCGTGGTTGTCGTAGAGCGGCTGGGCGGGGCGGTGCTTGGACCAGCCATGGGAGTTGGCGTGCTCGGCCTGCTCCTGCTGCAGGTGGGCGCTGTCGCGCAGCACGATCTCGGCCAGGCGGGCCGTGTGGGGTGTGCAGACCACGCGGCCGTGGAAGCCGTCCCGCACCAGGCGGGGCAGGTAGCCGCAGTGATCGAGGTGGGCGTGGGTGAGGACGACGGCGTGCACGTCCTCGGGGGCCAGCGGCAGCGGACGCCAGTTGCGTCGCCGCAGCTCGGCCACGCCCTGGAACATGCCGCAGTCGACCAGCACCCGGGCGTGGTCGGTCTCGACCATGAACTTGCTGCCGGTGACGGTGCCGACCCCACCGAGGAAGGTCAGCAGCCCCGGCCGGAGCTCCGGGCCGCTCCTCCCGGCGTTCCTGTCACTCGCGATGGCGCCGACCATGATGACCGCCTCTCCTGGCCCGCCGCTCCTGCGCGCGCACCGAGATCCCCGCCAGTCCACTGTCACACTGCGACGCTCACGCGGCATGGGTCAGGCGCCCTCGGTCACAGACCGATCGGCCCTGTGCAAGGACCCGGAAGACGAAGGTCGCGTGACCGGCTGCTGGGCTCCCGCTGTGCCGGCCCGTATCCTCCCCGTCCGCCCGGGATGCGACCACAACCGGCGGCGGTCAGGCTGGAAACCCGGCGTCGAACGGGGACCCGCGCCATCCGCTCAGCGGCCGAGACCGCGCCGTCCACCGCCGAAGATCCTCTCGGGAGGTTGCCATGAGAGCCGCCATCGGAGACCGCGTCATCGTGGAGGGCACCCGTCCCGGCGTACCGCCGCGCGACGGAGAGGTGATCGCGGTACACCGCCCGGACGGCGAGCCCCCGTGGGAGGTCCGGTGGTCTGACACCGACCACGCCACCCTCTTCTTTCCCGGCCCGGACACCCACCTGCACCACTTCACCGGCCAAGACCCGAACGGGCACCCGCAGCGGCCGTCCGACCGGCCGCACACCTCCGCGCAGACAGCGCGGAGCGAGGCGCGGGCCAAGCCGGGCAACCCCGGTGACCTCGGCCGACGAGTCGCGTCGCGTCGTGAGCAGCTGGGACTCAGCCGGGAGGAGACCGCGGTCCGGGCCGGCATGGCGGTGCCGTACCTGGAGTACCTGGAAACCTCCCCCACCGAGGTCGAGAGGGGAGCTCTGGCCAGGCTCGCCGGTGTCCTGGGTACCTCGGTCGACCAGTTGCTCGGTGGCGGACTCGACCTGCCGCCGGGCCGGGCGGGCGCCGCCGCACATCCGGTGTTGGAGGAGCTGGCCCGTGCCGAGTGCTGGGATCGACTGTCCACCGACGGTGTCGGCCGGGTCGCCCTCGGCACGGCAGCGGGTCCCCTCGTCCTGCCGGTCAACTACTGGGTGCTGGACGGAACGGTGATCTTCCGGACGGCTGCCGAGGGCCCGCTGGCCACCACCGTGGGTGAGCGCATCGCCTTCGAGGTCGACCGGATCGACGAGGTGCTGCGCACCGGCTGGAGCGTGCTGGTCACCGGTACCGCCACCCTCATCGACGACCGGCCCGCGCTCGCCCACCTGAAGCAACGGGACGAGCCGTCCCCCTGGGCGGGCGGCGAGCGGGACCTGTGGATCCGGATCAGACCGACGGACATCAGCGGCCGCGCGATCCGGACCACCGACGAACCGACCCGCTGACGCCGGCGGGCATCGTCGCCGCGCGGGCGCCCGGTGGATCAGCCGGCAGGAATCATGAGCCGCTACCGATACGGCCTCCCGCGTCGTGGTCGTGCCGACCGACGGCCCGGCAGGTGCCGCGCGACTCTTCCGATGGTGGCGGACGCACGTCCTGCTCTTCCCCGTGTGCTCGGATCTGTCAGCAGTCGCGGGCCCGTCCCGGTCGTGTGCCTGATCCCCGGCCCGGCCTCCGCTCTCCCGCCGGAACCCGACCCCGAGCAGACCACCCGCAGCGCTCGACCGGCGTCGCTCCCGCTGCACCGCGAGGCCGACGGGATCGGCGCGTCCGGGCCGCCCGGTCGCCGGGCAGGGACCGATCGGCCCTGGTCGCGGTCGGTGGCGTGGGCGGAGGCTGGGAGGTGGAGGGCGATCCTTCCCTCGGCAGGGATCCACACCCAGGAGGTGTGAGGGCCATGCAGCACCGCACCGTCCACGACGTGATGACCCCGGACGCCCCCTCGTGCCCAGCCGGGTCGGGCCCCACACGCCGCACCTCTGACAGTGACAGTCGCATCCCCGGTCACCCGTGGCCGCGGCACTGCCACGATCGAGTCCCCGTCGAGGAGAGCATCATGGAGCATCTGCACACCGTGGGTGACGTCATGACCCATGCACTGATCGCGGTGGGGCGCGACGCACCGTTCCAGGAGATCGTCATCGGTATCGGACCGACCGCGCCGGCCGACCGCGGCGACATCCGGGCCACCCGCGCGGGCGGAGCAGCGCGGTGAAGGTCTCCGCCCTGATGACCTCCCCTCCGGTGGTCGTCGCCCCCCGTGTCACCGTGCGGCAGGCGGCCCAGCGGATGGACGAGGAGGCCGTCGGGTGCCTCCTGGTCGCCGACGGCGAGCACCTGTGCGGTGTCGTCACCGACCGCGACCTCGCGCTCCGCGCTCTCGCCCGCGGACTCGACGCGACCGCGCCCGTCGCCGAGTTGATGTCCACGCCCGTGGTCACCCTGGACGTCACCGACGACCTGGAGACCGCCTACCGACTCTTCCGCCGCAGCGGCGTCCGGCGCCTGCCCGTCCTCGACGATCACCGGCCGGTCGGCATGCTCGCCGTCGACGACCTCTTCCGCGACGTCCTGCAGCACCTGGCCGACCTGCTCGGCCCCATCTCCTGGAGCGTTCTGCACGAAGGCCCCAGGGGTGGCCCGGGGCAGACGACGGACTGAGCGGGACATGGCCGACAGGACAGCGCCCCTGACGCGCCATCCGCCGGCGGACAGCGCGGCCGGGGCCGAGCCGCCCGACCCACGCGAGCCGCTCGACCCGCCCGACCCACGCGAGCCGCTGTCCGTGCTCCTGCGCGACATGCGAACCTCACCGCGGGGCCTGGCCACCCGCGAGGCGGCACGCCGGCTGACGGTCTACGGGCCGAACACGCTGGCACGCCGCGGCGGGCGCCGGTGGCACCGCGAGCTCGCCCAGCAGTTCACGCAACCGCTGGCGCTGCTGCTGACCGTGGCGGCCGTTCTCGCCGCGGCCACCGGCGCACCGGCACTGGCGCTGGCGATCCTGGCCGTGATCGTGCTCAACGCCCTGCTGGCCTTCGCGCAGGAGCAGCAGGCGGAGCGGGCGGTGGAGGCCCTGGCCGCGTTCCTGCCGGATCGCGCGGCGGCGGTGCGCGACGGGGTGCGCTAGGAGGTCGAGGCGAGCACCCTGGTGCCGGGTGACGTCCTGGTGGTGGAGGAGGGCTCTCGGATCTGCGCGGACGCCCGCCTGCTGTCGGGTGGGGTGGAGGTGGACCTGTCGGCGCTGACCGGCGAGTCGGTCCCGGTGTTCCGCTCGGCCGAGTTCGTCGACTCCTCCGGCCCATTGCTCCAGGCCCGCGAGCTGCTCTTCAGCGGAACGACGTGCACCGGCGGGCAGGGGCTGGGGGTCGTCACGGCCACCGGCATGCACACGGAGCTGGGCCGGATCGCGGCGCTCAGCCAGCGCACCCGGCGTGAGGAGAGCCCGCTGGAGCACCAGGTCAAGCGGGTTGCGCGACTGATCGCGGTGATCGCCGTGGGTGTGGGCGTGGCGTTCGTCCCGCTCGGCCTGGCCTCCGGACTGTCGCTCACGGCCACGATGACGTTCGCGATCGGTCTGCTGGTCGCCAACGTCCCGGAGGGCCTGCTGCCCACGGTCACCCTCGCCCTCGCGGCGGGTGTGCGCGCCCTGGCCCGGCGCGGTGCGGTGGTGAAGCGGCTCTCCGCCGTCGAGACGCTCGGCTCGACCAGGGTCGTCTGCACCGACAAGACCGGAACGCTGACCGAGAACCGGATGCGGGTCACCACCATCTGGACTCCACGGGGCGAGATCGACGTCGGCGACGCCGTCCCCATCGCCGTCCCCGAGCAGGTCCACCTGCTGGCCGCGGCCGCCGCCGTCTGCACCACCGCGACACCGGCCGCCGGCACGGACGGTCGTCCCACCGGCGACCCGACCGAACTCGCACTGCTCGACCTCGCCGAGCGCCTCGGTGACCGGGCCCCACCCGAACAGCGCGACCGGCTGCGACGGTCGGTGTTCCGATTCGATCCGCGGATCAAGCTCATGACCACCGCCGACGCCGAGGCGGACGACGACGCCGTGGTCCTGCACAGCAAGGGCGCACCGGAGGAACTCCTCCTCCGCTCCGACACCCTCCTCGACCAGGGGGACGAGCGCCCGCTCACCCCCGCCGACCGGGCTCGGATCGTGCGCACCGTCGGTTCGCTGGCCGAACGCGGGCTGCGGGTCCTGGCCGTGGCCCGTCGACGCCTGCCGCCCCGGACAGGCGCCGCCCGGCAGCCGCGAGGACGCCGAACGGCACCTGTGCCTGCTCGGCCTGGTGGCCATGGCCGACCCGGCGCGCCCGGAGGTCGCCCACGCCATCGAACTGGCGCACCGGGCCGGGATCACGGTGCACGTGGTCACCGGCGACAACGGCCTGACCGCGGCCGCCATCGCCGCCAGGGTCGGCATCGGCCACCGTGGCATGCGCATCGTCACCGGAACCGAACTGGAGGCGATGAGCGAACGCGAACTGGACACCCTGCTCGCCCGCGGCGAGGAGGTGATCTTCGCCCGCTCCTCACCCGAGGCGAAACTGCGGATCGCCGACGCGCTGCGCGCCGAGGGCAACACCGTCGCCATGACCGGCGACGGGGTCAACGACGCACCTGCCCTGCGCCGCGCGGACATCGGCATCGCCATGGGCCGCTCCGGCACCGACGTCGCCCGCGAATCCGCGACCATGGTGCTCACCGACGACAACTTCGCCACCATCATCGCCGCCGTCGAAGCCGGACGACGGACCTACGACAACATCCGCAAGTTCATCGTCTACATCTTCGCCCACGCCGTCCCCGAGGTCCTCCCGTTCCTGGTCTTCGCCCTCGCCGGTGGCCTCGTCCCGCTGCCCCTGACGGTGATGCAGATCCTCGCCATCGACCTGGGCACCGACACCCTGCCCGCCCTCGCCCTGGGCCGCGAGCAGGCCGAACCCGGCCTGATGGACCGCCCGCCCCGCCCGCGCGGCGAAGGCGTCATCCAACCGGCGATGCTGGCCCGCGCGTGGGGTTCCTGGGACTGATCTCCGCCGCCCTCGTCATGGGCGGCTACTTCCTCACCCTCGGCCGCGGCGGCTGGCACCCGGGCGACCCCACCGGAACCGGCACCGCGCTGCACCACACCTACCAGCAGGCCACCACCGTCACCTGGCTCGGCATCGTCGCCTGCCAGATCGGCACCGCCTTCGCCGTGCGCACCGAGCACGCCTCGCTGCGCTCCGTGGGCGTCCTCGGCAACCGCCAGCTGCTCGGCGGCATCGCCTTCTCGCTCACCTTCGCCGCCGCACTGGTCTACCTGCCGCCCCTGCACTCCGTCTTCGGCACCGCGGCCCTCAGCCCGCTCCAACTCGCCACCGTGCTGCCCTTCCCGTTCGTCGTCTGGGGCGCCGACGAACTGCGCCGGGCCCTGCTGCGCCACCGCGCCGGCCCTTCCCCCGTGCCCCGGCCCAGCCCGCCCGCACCGGCTCTCCCCGCGCCCGCGCCCGACACCGGCGGGCACCACCCCCTGACCGTCCTGCTGGCCCGTCACGGCTGGAGTGCGCGCCACCTCTCCCGCGCCCTGGACGTGAGCGAACACGCGGCCGCCGACATCGTCGCCCACGCCCGGCGGATCGGCGCCGAGCACGGCCGCCGCCCACCGTGAGCAGTCCCTCCAGGGTCGAGCGGCCCGTGGCCCTCGGGTCATGAGCCGGCCGGCCGGACGACCCGCACCGCGGGGTAGAGGGACTCGGCCACCTCTCGATCGAACGGCTCGGTGTCGGGGGTGAGCACCGCGGCAGCGGCCGTGGCCACCCCGAAGGCACAGGCCTCGACCGGATCGCCGCCGGTGGCCAGCCGAAGGGTGACAGCGGCGACCATCGCGTCTCCCGCCCCGGCGTCGCTGAGCGGCTCCCCGGGCAAGGACGGGGCGCGCAACTCGGTGTGACCGTGGCGGGTCGAACAGAGTGCGCCCAGTTCTCCCAGGGTGGTGACGGCGACCTCGGTCGCCCCGGCGGCCAGGAGGTACTCGTTGACGGCGCGGGCGTCGTCGAAGGTCCGAACGGCCTTGCCGGCGAAGCCGGCGGCCTCGTGGTTGTTGCACCTGCGCAGGAAGACGCCCTCGAGCAGGGACTCGCGCAGGGCCCGCCCCGAGGTGTCCAGCACCAGCCGGGACCCGGCCTCCTTGACCCGGCGGGCGACGGCACCGTAGAAGGTGTCGGGCAGACCACCGGGCAGACTCCCACTGACCACGACGTACTCGTGGCCGGCGACCGCTCGCTCCAGCGCCTCCAGGACGCGCCGTCCCTCGCGGTCGTCCAGACGCGGGCCCGGCGGCACGATGTGAAAGCTGCGTCGTGTCTGCGACTCGAACAGCACGACCGCTTCGCGGGTCTCGTGCGCGATCTCGAGAGAGAGGTGGTCGACCCCCTCCTCGTCCAGCAGCCGGTTCAGGCGCCGGCCGACCTCGCGGCCGGCGGTGTGGAGGGCGATCGCTCGTCCCCCGAGCCGCGACACGCCCCGGGCGACGTTGATCCCTCCCCCACCCGCGGCCACGAACCTGACGCGGGCGCGACTCTTGCCCACGTCCGCGAGACGGTCGACCTCGAAGCAGATGTCGACGGTGGGGTTCACCGTCAGGGTGAGGATCGGCGGCACGGCCTGCGACCGCGGACGCCTCCTCCCGGTGCCCGCCGCAGGTGGCGGAAACGCTTCGTCACCGCTCATGGCTCAGACGCCGGGTCGTCCGGAGCCGGGGGACCCGGGAGACCCGGGAGAGTACCCACGCAACCGCGCGGTTCACCAGCCACCTCGTCCTCCTGCCGATCACACGCTGTGTCCGCCGGCTGCCGGGAGCGTCGTCAGGCCGAGGACTCGCCGTATCCCACCGTGTCGTGATAGCCGCTGAGATCGAGGATCTCCTGAACCGGACGGCGCGGGGTGGCCGCTCCCGGCGGTCCGTAGCCGAGGCGCAGCACCACTTGCACGTGGCCGGGCGGGTCGTCGGCATCGCGCAGGCGCCACCGGGTCTCGGCCCATTCGACGGCCTGGTGCAGGACCGAGGCGCGCAGGCCGTGGACGGTCGCGAGCAGCCAGACGTGCTCCAGTGCCTGTCCGGCGCGCAGCCAGTCCGCGGGGTGGTCGGTGCGGGTGGTCAGCAGGCACAGCTGTGGCAGGGCCTCGAAGTGTCGTGGGACCTCGGCGGGGGCGTCGGGGCGTCCTGCCGCGAAGTCGCGCATCGGGACCCGGGCGTCGCGGTCCTGCGGTCCGAGGGCGGCGGCCGGGATGCCGTCCGAGGCGGGGGCTTCCAGGCGCAGCCAGCCGCGGAGTTCCGCCTGGCGGGCCAGGTCGGCGGCGGTGCGCTGTTCGGCCTCGGCAGTCACGCTCAGCACGCGTAGGACGGCGTCCTCCTCGAGCGGGGTGAGCAGGGCGTCCTCCTCGCGGGCGGCTTCGATCAGTTCGCCGAGAACGGCTTCGGGGACGTCGCGGTTGGCGAACGGCTGCCGGCTCGAGTGACGCTGCGCGATCGCCGGGTAGAGGTGATGGCCGAACGGGTGCCGTGCGGCGGGTGCGCCGAGGTCGACTTCGGCGAGCAGGTGCGGGTCGGCCGGGTCGGGCAGCAGGCGGACGGTGGCCGCCCGGCCCAGCCGCCCGGCGGCGACCCGCAGGTTGAACACCGCCGTCCCGACGGAGATGTGCAGGGCGCGGCCCAGGGGGTCGCTGACGGCGACGGCCCGGTGCGGGTCACCGAAGACGAGCATCCCGCGGGCGTCGGCAGTGGGGCGCAGGCGCCAGGGCTGGCTGTTGTGCACCGACGGTGCCGCACCCGCGGCGGTGGCCAGCAGCTCCAGCTGGTCGGGGGTGAGGACCGGCTCGGCCATGATCGATCGTCCCTTCCGCCACCGAGGGCGCCCCGGCGGCTCACGACGGGGCGGCCACCTCTCACCTCCATGCTGCGCCCCGTCAGGCTCCGGCGCGATCGGCTCGGGCCGGTCGTCCTGCTCTGCCTGCGCCGCGTGCTGCTTGGAGCCGTCGGAGGCAAGAACGCCTCGCCGGGCGCGATGGGACCGCGATCCCGGAGAACCGGATGACCCGGCGGATCGAGGCCGTGACCACCTCCCCTCGAACGGGAGCGAACTACACGGCTCTGCGGTAGAACAGGACTCCCAGCGGTGCGAAGACCGCCACGATCCCGGCGTCCCAGGCGAGCGCCTGCCACACCGCGGTGGCGGCCGGTCCGCCCAGGACCAGGATCCGCACCGCCTGCGCGGTCTGCGACACCGGTTGGTGGTTCGCGAAGGCCTGCAGCCAACCGGGCATGGTGGACACCGGGACGAACGCCGCGGAGGCGAACACCAGCGGCGCGAGCACCGGGAAGGCGGCGGCCTGCGCGGTCTCCGGGTCGCCGACCGCCATGCCCACCACGGCGAAGATCCACGACATCGCGAAACCGAACGCGAGCACCAGCAGCGCCCCGCCCAGGAAGGCCGGGACGCCGGCGTGGATGCGGAACCCGAGCGCGAAGCCGACCCCGGTCATCAGCCCCACCACGAAGACGTTGCGCGCCAGGTCGGCCGTGGTACGGCCGACCAGCACGGCGGAGCGCGCCATCGGCAGGGAGCGGAAGCGTTCCATCAGGCCGGTCTGCATGTCGGTGGCCAGGCCGATCGCCGTGTTCATCGAGCCGAAGACGGCGGTCTGCACGAAGATCCCGGGGATCAGGAAGTCGACGTAGGAGACCCCCGGTGGCAGCGAGGGGCCGACCACCCCGCCGAAGACGTAGCGGAACATCAGCACGAAGACGAGCGGCTGGATGGTGGAGAACACGAGCAGCCGTGGCACCCGGCGCAGCGCGATGAGGTTGCGCCAGGCGACCGCGAGCCCGTCGCGGACCGTCGCGGTGAGCCGGCGGCCCGGCCGTCCTGCGGCGAGGGCGTGCGCGACGGTGGTGGAGGTCATGGCGCATCTCCGGCGGCTGCGGGGTCGGCGGGTGGATCGGTGCGGTGGCCGGTCAGGGCGAGGAAGACGTCGTCGAGGCTGGATTCGCGCACGGCGACGGTGCGCGGGACCAGTCCGCCGGTCTCCAGCAGGTGCAGGACGTCGAGCAGCGCCTCGGAGCCGTCCGGGGAGGTCAGCCTCAGCCGTGCGCCCTCGACCTCCGGAGCCTGGGCGAGACGTCCGTCGAGGGCTGCGGCCGCCCGGGCCGCCCGGGCGGGGTCGCCCATACCCAGTTCGATCACCGTGTTGCCCAGGCGGGCCTTGAGTGCGGCGGGGCTGTCGTCGGCGATGATCCGTCCCTCGTTCACCACGACGACGCGCTCGGCGAGCCGGTCGGCCTCCTCCAGGTACTGGGTGGTGAGCAGGACGGTGGTCCCGTCGCCCACCAGCTCGCGGATCAGTTCCCACAGGGCGTTGCGGGACTGCGGGTCCAAACCGGTGGTCGGCTCGTCCAGGAAGAGCACCGGCGGCTCGGGGACCAGGGCCGCGGCGACATCGAGGCGGCGCCGCATCCCGCCCGAGTAGGTCCGCACCGGGCGGTCGGCGGCCGCGGCGAGGTCGAAGCGCTCCAGCAGGGCGGCCGCGCGGGGGCGGATCCGGGCGCGGGGCAGTTGCGTCAGCCGGCCGATCAGCCGCAGGTTCTCGCGTCCGGTCAGGTTCGGGTCGACGGCCGCGTACTGACCCGCCAGGCCGATCAACCGCCGGACCACGCCCGCCTCCCGCACCACGTCGTGCCCGAGCACTTCGGCGTGCCCGGCGCTCGGGCGCAGGATGGTGGTCAGGATCCGGATCACGGTGGTCTTGCCCGCGCCGTTGGGACCCAGCAGCCCGAACACCGCCCCGGGCCGGACCTCGAAGTCGATCCGGTCCAGGGCGAGGACCGACCCGAAGTGCTTGCTGAGAGCGGTGACGCTGATGGCGGCTTGTTCCACGGGCTGCCCCTCACTCGACGTGACGGCGGCTCCCCCGGTCGGCCGCACCGCAGGCCCCTCCATTCTCGCGCCCCGCGCCGTGCCCGTCGCAGTGACGACCACGCCGACTCGCCAGGGCCCTGGACCAGCTCCCCGGACAGCTCGTCGTCCACACCGTCCGAGGGAGCCGGCACCTTCGACGCGGCAGCGGTCCGGCCCGGGCTGTTCAGGTCCGGGTGGCCCGGTGGCCGGTCCGCTCGACGGTGAGGTCGAGGAAGTGGGCCGAGCAGGAGATGCACGGGTCGTGGTTGCGGATGGCCCGTTCGCACAGGGCGGTCAGTTCGGCGTCGGTGGGCTCGCCGTGCCGCAGGCGCTCCTGGACCTGGCGCCGCAGGTCCTCCTCGATGGCGCCCTGGTTCTGCGCGGTGGGCGGCACCAGGACGGCGTCGGTGACCGTCCCGGACGGGTCCAGGGTGTAGCGGTGGTAGAGCAGGCCCCGCGGCGCCTCGGTCGCGCCGTGACCGGTGCCGGCGCGCGCGGCCACCTCGACGTGGGAGTTCGGCGTCGGCTGGTAGGCGTCGATGATGCGCAGGGCCTCGTCCACGGCCTGCAGGACCTCGACGGCGCGCACCACGATGCTGCGGTAGGGGTTGCGGCAGACGGCGCCCTGCCGGGGGTCACCGAGGCCGGCCTCCCTGGCGGCCTCGAGGGCGATCGGGGCGAGCAGTCGGCCGCTGACGGCGTAGCGGGCGAGCGGGCCGGTCAGGTGGCGGCGCCCGTCGAGCCGGGAGTGCAGGGCGGTGGAGTGCGGCACCTGCTCCTCGAGGACGTGGTCACCGAAGGTGTGGAGCGGGAAGGTGCGGGTGGGCAGTGCGCGGTCGCTGTCGGGGGGCAGGCCGGCGGTGCCGGGGGCGGGCATGACGGTGGGGGTGCCGGACTCGATGGCGTAGCGGTCGGGTTCGGCCAGGGCGAGCAGGTCGTGGTCGCAGCCGGCGTCGGGGAAGTCGAATCCGGCCACCCAGCGCACGCTCTGCGCGGCGTCGTCGCGGGCCCGGAGCAACTGTTCGGCCAGCGGGCGCAGTTCGGCGGGTGTGGGCAGGCGGTGGAAGCCGCCGAGGCGGACGTTGACGGGGTGGATCGCGCGGCCGCCGAGGAGTTCGAGGATCGCGTTGCCGGCCTGCTTGAGGCGCAGGCCGCGCTCCACGTCGGCGCGGTGGGTGCGGGCGAGGTCGACGGCGCCGTCGGCGCCCAGGAAGTCGGGGGCGTGCAGGAGGTGGACGTGCAGGGTCTGGCTCTCGATCCACTCGCCGCAGTAGAGCAGCCGGCGCAGGGCCGCCGGCGCTCCGCTGACGGTGACGCCGCAGGCGTCCTCGACGGCGCGGCAGGCGCTCAGTTGGTAGGCGACGGGGCAGATACCACAGATCCGGGAGGTGAGGTCGGGTGGCTCGGTGTGGGCGCGCCCGCGCAGGAACGCCTCGAAGAACCGCGGGGGTTCGTAGATCGCCAGCCGGGCCCCGGTGACGGTGCGGCCGTCCAGGCTCAGGTGCAGCGCGCCCTCGCCCTCGACGCGGGCGAGCGAGCCGACGTGCAGCACGCGGGTTCCGCGGTGGGTCACGGTTCCAGCTCCTTGCGGGCCGCCTCGTCGAACTCCGGGGCGGCGGCGTTGAAGGTGCGCAGCACGCGCACCACGTCGAGGGTGTCCATGCCGTCGCGGTGCAGCAGCGGGACGAAGGCGGGAAGGTTGGTGGAGTCGGACGGCCCGAAGCAGCCGTAGCAGCCGCGTCCGTAGCTGGGGCAGATCGCGCCGCAGCCGGCGTGGGTGACCGGGCCCAGGCAGGGCGTGCCGTGGGCGACGGTCACGCAGACCGTGCCGCGCTGTTTGCACTCGAAGCAGACGCTGTGGGCGGGGACGTTCGGGGTGCGGCCGGCCAGTTGGGCGGTGATGACCTCCAGGAGTTGACGGCGGTCGACGGGGCAGCCGCGCAGTTCGAAGTCGACGGGGACGTGGGCGCTGATCGGGGTGGAGGTGGCGAGCGTGGCGACGTAGTCGGGGCGGGCGTAGACGAGGGCCTGGAACTCGGCGACGTCGGCGAAGTTGCGCAGGGCCTGGACGCCGCCGGCCGTGGCGCAGGCGCCGATGGTCACCAGGCGGCGGGAGACGGCGCGCACGTGGTGGATCCGCTCGACGTCCTGCGCGGTGGTCACCGAGCCCTCGACCAGGGAGAGGTCGTAGGGGCCGGGGGCGGTCGCGCTGGAGGCTTCGAGGAAGTGGGCGATGTCCACCTGTTCGGCGAGGGCGAGGAGTTCGTCCTCGCAGTCCAGCAGGGTCAGTTGGCAGCCGTCGCAGGAGGCGAACTTCCACACGGCCAGGCTCGGGCGCCGGCCTGCGTCGGACGGAATCGGTGGCATCTCACAACTCCCGGACCAGCAGGAGGGGTTGGGCGCGGGTCCAGTTGACGACCGGGCCGTCCCGGCACAGCAGCAGCGGGCCGAGCTGGCAGTGCCCGCAGTGACCGGTGCCGCAGTGCATGGTGCGCTCCAGGGAGACCCGGATCCGGTCGGGGCGCACACCGCGCCGCGCGAGCTCGTCGGCGGTGGCCCGGATCATCGGTTCGGGGCCGCAGACGAACGCCGTCGTGGCCCGCGGGTCGAAGGCGGCGCGGTCCAGCAGGGTGGTGACCACGCCGACGTCGCCCTGCCAGCGCTCGTCGGGGCGGTCCACCGTGGTCAGCACCCGGGCGCCCCCGCGCCAGTGGGTCAGCTCGGCCGGGTAGAGCAGGCCGCCCGGTTCACGTGCTCCGACCAGGACGTTCAGCCGCCCGTACCCCTCGGGTGCGGCGAGCGCGGCCAGGACCAGCGGGCGCAGCGGTGCCAGGCCGATGCCGCCGGCCACCACCACCAGGTCGCGCCCGGCCGCTGCCGGCAGGTCCCAGCCGGTGCCGAACGGGCCGCGCACGCCCACCGTTTCACCGGGCCGCAGCGCGTGCAGGGCGCCGGAGATCGCGCCGACCGCGCGGACCGTGTGGGTCAGCCGGTCCCCGTCGACGCCGCTGACGGAGAGCGGGACGTCGCCGACTCCGAAGGCGTAGACCATCGCGAACCGGCCCGGGGCGAAGGGCGGCAGGGGCGTGCCGACCGGCTCCAGCGCGATCGTGGCGGTGTCGGCCGACTCGTCGCGGCGCCCCACCACCCGGTAGGGCAGGGGGAGGGCCGAGGAGTCCACCGAGGGGGCGGTCATCGTGCTGTACCGGGGGTGGGCGGTCCGTACAGGTCCAGCAGCCGGGTGCGGGTGGCCTCCAGCCGGCGCGCGATCACCCGGGCGACGCCGTGGGTCACCGCCAGGCCGAAGGCGGGATCCCCGGCGCAGGCCTCGCGGACGCGCCGTGCGTCGAACTCCGCGACCCGGAGATCGGTACGGGCCTGCGCGCCCAGGTGCCAGCGGTAGGGCTCGAACAGCCAGGACCAGCCGACGAGTTCACCCTCCCCCAGGGTCTCCACGACGGGCCCGGGCCGGCCGGGGACGTGGACGTCGAGGGCGACCAGCCCGGCGCGCACGATCCAGAAGCGGTCGGCCGTCCCGCCCTCGTCGAAGAGCCTGGTCCCGGCCGGGAACGAGGCCTCGTGGGCGAGGGCGAGCAGTCGAGCCCGGTGGTTCGGTGCGAGCGCGCCGAGCAGACCGTGTCCGACGTCGGTCACCGTGCCCCCTCTCCCGCACCGCTCTCCCGCTCGCGGTTGAGCGCGTGGGCCTCCTCGGTGATGTCGATGCCCACCGGGCACCAGACGATGCACCGCCCGCAGCCGACGCACCCCGAACTGCCGAACTGGTCGTACCAGGTGCCGAGTTTGTGCGTGGCCCACTGCCGGTAGCGGCTGCGGGAGGAGTCCCGGACCGGTCCGGTCGGCAGGTGGGAGAAGTCCCGGTCGAAGCAGGACTCCCAGTGCCGCCAGCGCTCTGCGTGGTCGCCGGTCAGGTCGGTGACGTCCTCGACGGAGGTGCAGAAGCAGGTCGGACAGGCCATCGTGCAGTTCCCACAGGTCAGGCAGCGGGCCGCGACGTCGTCCCAGCGTTCGGCGGTGAGGGTCTCGCGCATGAGGACCTGCAGGTCCACCAGCGGCATGCTGCGGCCCATCCGGTCGGCCGCCTCGGCGACCCGGTCGCGCGCGGCGGTGCGGGTGGCGGCGTCGGCCGCCCGGACGGGCAGCTCGGCCAGGACCGACTCGCCCTCCGCGCTCCCCGCCCGGAGCAGGAACCGGTGGCCGTCGGCGTCGACCACCTCGGTCAGCGCCAGGTCGTAGCCCGGGCCGACCGCGGGGCCCGAGCCCATGGAGACGCAGAAGCAGGTGGCACCGGGCTCGGTGCACTCCACCGCCACCAGGAACGCCCGCTCCCGGCGCCCGCGGTAGACGGGATCGGCGTACGTCCCCCCGGTGAGCACCCGGTCCTGGAGGGCGATGGCCCGCAGGTCGCACGGGCGGACGCCGAGGAAGGCGTACGACGGCGGGGGGCTGGGGTCCGCCGTCATCACCAGCGCGCCGTCCGCGCCGCGATCGGCGCTCCACTGCCGCACCCGCGGCGGGTGCAGGAACGTCTTCCAGGACTGCGGGCCGGCGCTGTGCGCGAAGGCCGCGCCGTCCGGGCGGGCGGTCAGCCGGTAGTGGCCGGCCTCCAGCTCGACGCCCCAGCCGTAGGGCAGGTCAGCGCCACCGGAGAGCTCGGCCAGCACGATCGCCCCGTCGCGGACCGTCGGGCCGATGACCGTGCGGCCGCGGGCGGCCAGGGCCGCGATCAGCGCGTCCAGGCCGTCCCGGTCGAGCACCACGCTCGGGCCGCCCCGGTCGAGCGCCGCGCTCGCGCCCTCGTCATCCGCCATCGCCAACCTCCGGGCGCCGGTCGTGCCGTCCGGGTCAGTATGCGCACGAGCCGGCCGGCGGGCCCGGGCCGACCGGCCCCGCTGTGGCCCAGGTGGCGGCGTCCGTGCCCCGTACGGGCCACTCGCGCGACGCGCACGACTGGCGGACGTACCGGGCGGGAAGGGCGATCCGCATGGGCAGTGCAGCACGGATCACCGTGATCGGGGTCGGGAACGAGTACCGCCGCGACGACGGCGTCGGCTGGGCCGTGGTGACCCGGCTGATGGCGGACGCCAGGCACCGGCCGCTGCCGGGCGGGACCGCCCTGCGGGTCTGCGACGGCGACCCGGCCCGGCTGATCGCCCTGTGGGAGGGCACCGACCTCGCCGTCGTGGTGGACGCCGCACACGCCCACCCCGGCCGACCCGGCCGGGTCCACCGGCTCGAACTCGACGGCGGACCGTGGTCACGGACCTCGGGCACCACCAGCTCGCACGGGCTGGGGCTCGGCGAGGCCGTCGAACTCGCCCGGGCCCTGGACCGGCTCCCCGGACGGCTGGTCGTCTACGCCGTCGAGGGAGCCGACACCGGCCCCGGCACCGGCCTGTCGGAGCCGGTCGCCGCCGCCGTTGATCCGCTCGCCCGGCGGATCCGAAGCGACCTGGCGTGGTGCCGCCAGGACACCGCCACCCGATGACTCGCCCCGACGGCGTCCACCGTTCCCCCGCCCGGCTGACCGCAGGGACAGGCTGCCGTGGCGGGTCCCGGAGCTTCAGGCGCCGCCGGGCGCAGCCAGTTCGGCGGTGATCTCGTGGGCCCAGGTCCGGATCTGCGCCGGGTTGCGGAAGTCGCCCGCCTTGCCGTGCCGGACCAGGGCATGGGCGATCCACCCGGGCGTGGCGGCGGTGATGCTGCCGCCGAAGGTGACGTGACCTCGGGCGTGCAGGTGCTCCATCTCCTTGGCCACCGCGGGTACCGGCGCGATCTCGTGCTGCTCGGCGGAACTGTCCACCGGACCGCTGCTGAACAGCCACACCGGGCGCTCCCCGAGGGCCCGCGCGTTGCGCCGGGCGCAGTTCAGGGCGTCGCGCTGCCAGTGGCCGGCGTAGAGGGCGCTGCCGAGGATCACCGCGTCGAAGTCCTCGACGCCCTGGACCTCCCCCGCCGGAACGACGACCGCCTCGAAGCCGTCCTCGCGCACCACCGTGCCGATCTCCTCGGCGACTTCGGCCGTGGCACCGTGCTTGCTGCCGTAGGCCACGAGTATCCGCTTGCTCTTCATGGACGGGTCCTCCGCTCCAACGCTGATGGACGACGGATAGGTCCTGCCCTCTCAGCGTCGTTCGCCGGACCGTCGGTGTCATGGGGCTTCCGGCCCCTTCCCAGGGCCCTTCGGCCCTGGCCCGCCCGCACCTGCAACGCCACGTCGGCGGGGCTCGCGGCGCATCGGATCGCGGGAGCCGTTGACCGCACTCGTGTGGCCACGCCGTGCGGCCCCACGCTCCGAGCGAGGTGATCGTCACCGACGAGGACCGCGCGGCGATTCCCCGCCCACCCGACGAGGAAGCGACGGTGGGCGGTGGACTCGCAGACCCGAAGCAGGGCGGCAGCGCGCATCCGGCACGGTCACTGACCAGCGGTCTTGAGCTTGTGATTTATCCAGTGCGGCGTGGTTTGGTGCCGACCTTGTGGTGAGCCGGTCGGCGGTAGGACTCGCCGGTGGCCAGGAACAGGCCCACGTCGTAGCAGTTCGCGGGGCGGCGGTTCTTGGAGCCGGGCGGGCGCCCAGGGCCGGGGCTGGTGGGTTTCGGCACTGCGGCCGGAGTTGAGGTTCTGGCGTGCAGGTGTCGGAACCCGCGCCGGACCCGGGCCGGGGCGAGCTTGTTCGGTTCGGCCGGTTTCTCCCACGGCCGTCGTAGGTCGGTGGTCAGAGAGCGGGCGAGGCGGAGCTGGGTGCTGGCGGTGATGATCAGCCAGGTCCAGCGGTCCGCCGCCTCGGCCTCCCGCAGCCTCGGAGTGGTCCAGCCGAGCGTCTGCTTGATCATCCTGAAGAAGTGCTCAATGTCGAACCTGCGCAGGAACGCCTGCCAGGCCAGGTCGGTCTCCGCGGGGCCGGCCGCGGGCCGGGACCACCACAGCCACAGCGGCTTGGGGTCGCCGCCACTGGGCAGGTGGTCGACCTGCAGGCGGATGACGGTGCCCTCGATGACCGGGAGCTGGCCGGGGTGGTCGCGCCAGGCGGCGCGCCCTTGCAGTTCGGGGTGGAGCCGGTCCCAGCTCTGCGCGTGGGCGGTGCCGTAGCGGGTGGTATCCGCCTTCGTCTCCGCGTCCGGGGCGCCCCAGGTCCTGGCGTCCTTGAAGATGAACCCGCTGCCGTGCTTGGGCGGCCGCCCACCGGCCGGGTTGGCCAGGGCGAACTCCGCGCGGGTCGGTGCCGGGCGGCGCATCACCCGGTCCGAGCGCAGGCGTCCCAGGATCTCCACAGGCAGGTCGCGCAGCAGGTAGGCCAGCCGCATCACGTCGTAGCCCGCGTCGGCCACGATCAGCACCGACGGGTCACCCGGGCTCCACTGGCCGGCGGAGATCAGGCGCTCGACCAGGTCCCGCAGCTGTGCGGCGGTCACTGCGGCGAGGTCGTCGCCGGGCCGCAGCCGCACCGCGTCCAGCGGGGCGACCCACGAGGTCCGGCCCGACTCCAGGGCGACGACCCACGAGTACGGCCAGCCCGGGATCATCTGGTGCCTGGCGTCGCCCCGGCCGTAGGTGTGGCAGAACGAGCGGGCGTCGCTCGTGTCGGCGTCGGGCCGCAGCCACGGCGAAACGTCCACCGCCAGCACCAGGCGGCCGCCGGCGGCACGGGGCAGCGGCAGACCGGCCAGCTCGGCCCGCAGCCGTTCAACGTCCAGGCGGCCCCGGTTCAGCGCGCCGTACAGGGCCCCGTGCCCACGCCGGTGCTCGGGAGCCAATGCCAGGCCGACCAGCGTCTTCACCGGGCCGTCGGTGCACAGCACCGCGTCGCTGAGCTCGAACAGTGCGTCACGCCGCCCGGTCAGGCAGTCGTAATCCCTCGGAAGCGCGACAGTTCCGCGAACGGCTCGTACTGCACGCCCTGTTCCACCACGGTCACCAGCACGGCCTTCGCGTCGAGCCTCTGAACCTCTTGGAGGTCCAGAATCAGGCGGGGCTGGGCCCGCTGTCCTGGAAATCCCCGTGTGGGTGACCTGCGCTCGCCGTCGGACCGCTACCGCGGCAGGTAAGGATCCTCGACCGTCGGCCTTCTCCGGTCACCCTCGGGGGTGAAGGTCAACGATCCGCGGAACGAGCTGACGCCGAAACGCACTGCGAGGAGCAACGGTTGCGCATGCTCGGGCGGCCACGGTTCGCTCCCCGGTTCGCTGCCGTTCCACAAATGGAAGACCACCATCGGCTGCTGCGGATCCGCCGAGAGGTAGCCGAGCGTCTTCCCGTACAAGGGATTGTTCCCTCCGAACAGCACAGAGGGAGGGCCGAACTCCGCCGTCACGTCAGCCCAGGTCCGGTCAGCCGCGGCCCACCCCCGCACCCGGCCTGTGACAGCCTCGTACTCCTCGGCTGTGAGAACTCGATCAGGCCCGAGCCAGCCGCGTCGCTGCGCGAACTCCGCGTATACCGAGGCGACTTCGTAGCAGCCACCCTGCGCGGGGAAGACCTCCTGGAAGGCCCCGCTGGGGCCGATGGGGGTCCAGAGCCCCTGCTCTTCCCAGCTCTGCTTCAGCTGATTCCACGCCTCGGGCTGGCGCTCGACGAACAGCAGGTGGTCAATCAGGATCCGGAAAGCCACCTCGCCCCCGTGCATCCCGGGCCGGCGCAGGGCGAGGTTGAGCTGATCAATGAGGTGATCACGGATCTCCTCAGCAGCGGCAAGCGGAGTAGGAAGGGTCACGCACACAGTCTTCCGCAGGAAGATCAGCTCGATCAGCCATTCCGCTGACGAAGACGAGTGGATAAATCACAAGCTCAGGCGCTGTCGCCCGCCCAGTCCCACCGGCGCGGGTCGGCCGGGCGCGGCTCGTAGTGGGCGCGGCCGCCGGGACCATGTCGGCCGATCTCGGTGAGCAGCGCGGCGCCGTCGGCCAGGTCCTCGATGCTCCAGCCCGTCACGTCGAGCAGTTCTCTGAACTGGTTCCTCTTCTCGCGGTAAGCTAAAGGGCTTTCCCGTTTAAGCGGGTGAGCCGGGGCGAGGACGACGGTACGGTGCCCGGATGGAGCCCTCGAACCCCGTATGTCCAGCCCACGGACCTGGCATCGATCCCGCGTCAATGATCGGTCGTCGGCTGGTGCGGCTTGTGGCGTCCTGGCACGTATATGAGGGACGCGAATCTGACGCCCCTGTCGATCTGTGGCTCATCGATGACCAGGGGGTGTCCACCCACATCATGAGCGGAACGGACTGGTGCCTTGTGGTTGAGGCGTCCAAGCCGTACGAGAGCTACGACATGGGCGACTGGGGCCGGATCGACGTGCGACCCGTTGACGAGGAGACCCCGCTGGCGAGCCGCGTTGGGGAAGTCGTGCTCGGAGTCCGAGAGGACTGGGAGCCGCTGACGGGTCGGATGGGCCTTGAGTTGGACTTCACATCAGGAAGCGTCCGTTGCGAGAGCTGGTCAGGTGACCTCCGCATTCGAGCCGTAGGCTCGATGCCATGATCTCGCTACGGCGCTGAGCTGTCCTGGATAGCCCCGTTTACCGGACCCAGCCCGCAGTATCAGATCGCTGAGCGTCACACGGACACTCGGCACTCAGCGCTGGGGCCGACGTGCACGCCGCGCTGAGGGTCAAGATTAGAGAAGGGCTTCAACGCCAGCCTCGCGGCGGCAGATCCGGGCCTGCGGGCAGGGAGTCAATCGGATGTCGACGAGGTTTGGCTTCCATCTGCTCTGATGACCGTGATAGTGGCTGTTGAAGTGATCTTAGCGGTGTCGGATGCGCCAACGAAGACCTTATTGAGAAACCTGAACATGTAGTCAGTGCGAGTGCTGTTCTGATCCATATGCACTGCATGGATTCCCTCGGCGGCGGCCACCTTCTTAGCACCCTCCTGAAATCCAAGCGGGCTGACAAGAATGCCACCTTCGGCGCCTGTATCTATGATCCGATAGCCTAGTGAGGCCAGCTTTTCCTGATTTTGCCTGGAAGTGGTATAGCGACGGCACTCAATAATTACAAAGCCTTCATTTTCAGTCTTTACGCCCTTGCCGTCGATCTCCCAACTGGTTCCCGAACGGGAGCCGTAGACGTCCTGCTTTCCCTCGACGTGTTCGAGACCGAGCTCTGAAGCAACCTGGTCGAGGAGGTAGACAGCGACATTTTCGTATTTCTCCCACACCTTGTCATTCTTGGCCATCCTGGGCTCCGTTGAAATATCGTCGAAATCAAACGAGTTAGTTAGGCTGCCCGCCTCAAGCTCCTATACTCGATGAGATCCGGGTTAGAGCTATCTGTCCAGGTATGGTGCTGACGGTCCGTGTGGAGCGAGCCCAGCTCTGCTGTCTAGTTCAGAGAATCCGAGTCACTGATCACCTGGGCGGCGATCACCATCATGACCAGGCGGATCACCCGCCACACGTCCCGCCGCAAGAGCCAGCCACCGCCCCGCGAGGATCGGCGAGACTGAAGTGTTCGGGAACAACAGGTCCCGGACCCCGCCGCAACGGCTCGGCCTCCACTCTCCCACGGCCCCGGACGACCCGTCAGCTCATTCGCCCACCGCAGGGGCGATACAGCTAGGCCGTTGCCCGCTGGACACGGTAGCTCCAGCGTGTGAGTGACCGGACGATGGTCTCGGCGCCGATGGGGTTGGCGCTGTGCACGAAGACCGCTCCGATCTGAAAGGGCCGTCCGTTGAAGGCGGCTTCTTCCATGAGGGTCACGACCGGCATGATGGTGTCGTCGCCGCCGAGATCGTGGTCGAGCCATAGCTCGTCAATGAAGCTGTCGCGGTGCTCTTCCAGGAGCTGGATGCCTTCGCGGCTGGTGCGGGCAATCCGCGTGGCCCTGGGGAGCGGTCGGAGGTCGTCTATGCCGAGGACGACGGGCGTCGGCGCGGTGGGGGCTTCTTTCACTGGATCATTGTCACAGCAGGCAGGCGGGATAACCACGGGGTATTGAGGCTCTGCTGGGCGGACCGCCAGCGCCAGCTCAAACAGCGCGTCACCCCGGTTGGGGAGACAGTCGTAGAACTCGCCCCGAAAGCGTGACAGCTTTGCGAACGCATCGCGGCGAACGTCCAGTTGGAGCAAACTCGGCAATGCGACCTCCGCGTCGAACCCTGTCCCTCGTAGCTGAGTTCAGGATCATGCGAAAGCCGCTCCTGCGTCCGGCGAACCCTCGTGTGGGTGACGCTGGCAAAGCTCCAGTTGGTGCCGTTCGAATGATCAGCCTTCCAGCCAGTCTCCAGGCACCGACTCACGCAACTGGTCCAGGGCCTCCTCTGTCCGGGCCCGCACGTTCAGGCAGAAGCCGTCCAGCTCGCGGATCAGTACATCAGCGTCGGCGAACCATCGCACGTCGCGTCCCACAGCCGGGAGCTCCCGGAACTGCCCCACCACGCCGGCCTCCTCAGCGTCCAGCTCAAGGAAGTCGGTGAACCCGCCCGCGAACAGCACCGCCTCGGACATGACCATCTCGACACAGGCCACCGTCAGGCTCGACTCCCAGGTATCCCATCGCTCCTGCGACTTGTCGGCGAGATCCGGACGCATCACGGTGGCCGGATCCTCATCGTTCAAGTCCGCCAGCAGGACTCCCCAGGAGGCGGCGCCCTGATTCTCCACCCGGTACACGAGTGCGCCGTCGACCACGTGCAACTCGTCGGGCTTGAGCAGGGTGTCGTGATTGCTGGTGAGGTCAGTCCGGTGGCCGAGAAGCAGGTATGCCTCACGAAGCGCCACGGGTAGAACCAAGCCCAGGCGCCGCTCGGCTGCCTCTATCTCGGCCATGCTCCAACCGTCCCCCGGCTGGAGCGGCTGCTGCCAGTAGGCCGCAAATTCTGCGACGAATTGCCACGCTTCCGCACGGCTTGGCAAGGGTTCAGATAGCCGGGTGTGAATGTCGAAGGTCTCAGTCATGCCAGCACCCTACGGCGGGGCACAGACACCCCCTGTTCGAGAGCAGGACGTTAAACGACAAGCTGAGCCACCTGGTGAGGTGGGGCGGCCACCGTCTCGTGCGGGTCGGCGTCGAGACCCTATACCTCGATGTGGGAGCCCATGATGACCGTGCGGTCGCGGGGGAGGCCGAAGTACTCGGCGGCGTCGGCGGTGATGTAGGAGGTGGCGATGAACAGCCGCTTGCGCCACGGCGCCATCGTCGGCGCCTGTCCCCTTCGGAGCTCGATCTTCGACAGGAAGTAGGAAGCCTGGTCGAGTTGGAGTTGCCCCTCGGTTTCCGCGGGGTCGAGCATCGTCAGTGCGGCCGGCACGTCGGGGGTCTCCATGTAGCCGAACCGGGCGGTGACGTGGATGATCCCGTCCGTAGTGAGGCCGAGATGGTCGACGAGGATCCGCTGGGCGGCCGGAACGCGGGGCACGGTCTCGGTCTCGAGGGAGAGGATCACGACCTGCTCGTGCCGCACGTGGTTGTGTTCGACGTTGGCCCGCATGGCCAGGGGCGCGGTCTGCTGGCCACGGTTGAGGAAGACGGCGGTGCCGGGAACCCGGAGCGCCGGTACCCGGCCACTGTGGAGCTGGTCGACGAACTCGCGCAGCGGGCCCTCGTGCCGGGCCCGCTCCGCGGTGACGATCTCGCGCCCGCGCTGCCAGGTCGTCATGACGGTGAACGCGGTCAGCCCGATCAGCAGCGGGAGCCACGCGCCGTGGACGAGCTTGGTCGCGTTGGCCGCCACGAACAGCAGGTCCACGGAGAGCAGCACGCTCGCACCGAGGACGATCAGCCACACCGGGGTGCCCCACCGAGCGCGGGCCACGTAGAAGAACAGCAGGGTGGTGATGGTGATGGTGCCGGTGACCGCCATGCCGAACGCGAAGGCGAGTGCGGCGGAGCTGCGGAAGGCGAAGACCAGGGTGAGGACCGAGACCATCAGCAGCCAGTTGATCCAGGGAACGTAGATCTGACCCATCGTGGACTCGGAGGTGTACGCGATGCGAAGCCGGGGCAGGTAGCCGAGCTGAGCGGCCTGCGAGGCGACCGAGTACGCGCCGGTGATCACCGCCTGGGAGGCGATCACCGTGGCCGCCGTGGCCAGAACGACCATCGCGATCCGTCCCCAGCCCGGCACCAGAAGGAAGAACGGGCTGCTGACGTTCCTCGGGTCGCCGAGGATCATCGCGCCCTGGCCGAGGTAGCTCAGCACGCACGCGGGGAAGACGAGGAACAGCCAACCGCGCGTGATCGCCGGGCGCCCGAAGTGCCCCATGTCGGCGTAGAGCGCCTCGGCGCCGGTGACCGCGAGCACGACCGCGGCCAGCGCGAAGAACGCGGTGCCGAAGTGGCCGAACAGGAAGCCCAGCGCGTAGCTGGGTGACAGGGCCCGGAGGATCTGCGGGTGGTCCGCGATGCCGGATACACCACAGGCTCCGATGGCCCCGAACCAGGCGATCATCACCGGTCCGAACAGCCGGCCCACGACCGCGGAGCCCTTGCGCTGCACCAGGAACAGCACCACGATGATCGCCGCGGTGCCCGGCACGACGGCGTCCTGCAACGAGGAGTCGACGACCTTCAGCCCCTCCATGGCGGACAACACCGAGATCGCCGGGGTGATCATGCTGTCGCCGAAGAACAGCGACGCGCCGAAGATGCCCAACGCGGCCAGCACGGCGGTGGTGCGCCGGCCCCGCCTCGAGCCGCTCCGCCGCAGCAGGGTGATCAGGGCCATGATGCCGCCCTCGCCCTCGTTGTCGGCGCGCATCGCCAGCAGCACGTAGGTGACCAGGACGATGATCACCACCGACCAGAACACCAACGAGACCACCCCGTACACGTTGTCCGTGGTGACCGGGACCGGATGCGGGTCGTCCGGGTTGAAGACGGTCTGGAGGGTGTAGATCGGGCTGGTCCCGATGTCACCGAAGACCACCCCGAGGGCGCCGATCACCAGCGCGAGGCGCGCCGTGCTCTGCACGCTCGGACGATGAGCGTCCGGCGGCCGCGGTGCCGCGCCGTGATCGGCCATGGTGTGGTTCACCTCCGTGCGGCCTGCCGGGTCGCAGACCTGGTGCATCGGGGCGGACGATACCGCAGTACGCCTGCCGGACAGGCGTGCGCCGCTTCTCCTCGAAGCGCCGTGTCACGCGAAGCTGAACCGCTGTCATGGGGCGGCGGTATCACGACCTCCCGAACAGGCTCGGTCGGGAGCGGCTGCCGGTCCTCCGGTGACCGCCCCCGTCACCCGTTCGGAACTGCCCCTGCCACACGCGGCACCGCGTGTGTGGGCCCGCCGCAGTGCGGCGGGCCCGTTCAGCGCTGACTGGCGACCTCCACGCAGTCCCAGAGCTGCAGCTCGGTCCCCTGCGCCGTGTTGTCACCGGGCAGGTCGAGGCACTTGCCGTTGGCGCGGAGCTGGAAGCCGTTGTACGTCCAGGACTGGTTGGCGCCGCCGTGGCAGTCCCACAGCTGGATCGGGGTCCCGTTGGCGGTGCCGTTCCGGTCGACGTCCAGGCAGGCGTGGTGGCCGGAACTGGCCTCCGGGCTCAGGCTGTTGATCTGCTGCTGGGCGGGCCGGGCGGGGAAGTGCAGGGTGCGGTCGGTGTGGCTGCAGGCGAGTGAATGAGCTCACGGTGCACAATCAGCGGGTGACGAGGTCCCGTACCGCGTCGCTGACGGCGGGGATCTCGTCGGGCCCGGCCCACTCGTGCGCGTCGTGCTCTGTGAGGGGGATCGGGCCGGGCCGGGTGACGGTGTCAAAGAGACGGCGCGGTCGCGGCGAAACGGGAATGCTCGACGGCCGCCCGGTCGCCGTCACCAGTGGTAACTGCGGGACGCTACAGGTGCTGCCGATCCCGGAGAGTCGCCCGTCGGCTACTGCTCGGACGCTTACTGAGTACACCCTCTCCGACGCATGGATCGCCGCCCGTCAAAGAAACGTTAAGAAGGAGAGTGAAGAAGCCTTAACGGACAACGGGCCGATCGGCTTTCTCCCAACCCGTGCCGGCTGTCGTCCCGACATCGTCCAGGAGGTCAACTACTCAGCGACGAATGGACCGTAGCAACTCGCGTATGTCCCAGCGAGGTCGATGAGTGTCTCCGCCACGTCGGGCAGCTTTCCGAAGTACGGGCTCCTGCCGTGGCCCGGGAGCGTCGGCGGGCGCTTTCGCCCGACCGCGCCATGCGTATCATCGTCGCTCATTATGCGAATAGAACTCGCCAAGAGCGCGCCTGAAAACCCCACTGCCACTGGACCCGGCGGCGCGCCCGACGGCAGCAGCCCTCGCCGCCTCCGCCCCGGGACAGCAGCCCTGACCCTCGGTGCGCTGGGCGTCGTCTTCGGTGACATCGGCACCAGTCCGCTGTATGCGATCCAGACCGTCTTCACCGCCGACAACGGCGCGGTCGGGACGACTCCGGACCAGGTGTACGGGGTCATCTCGCTGGTTTTCTGGGCGATCACCCTGATCGTCTCGGTCAAGTATGTGACCTTCATCCTGCGCACCGACAACGGCGGCGAGGGCGGCATCATGGCCCTGACCGCCCTCGTCCAGAAGCTGTCCTTCAAGTCGGCGCGCAGCAAGATGATCCTGGTGGCGCTCGGGATCTTCGGGGCGTCGCTGTTCTACGGCGACGGGATGATCACGCCGGCGATCTCGGTGCTGTCCGCGGTCGAGGGGCTGAAGGTCTCGGCGCCGGGTCTGAGTGAGTTCGTGATCCCGGTGACGATCGCGGTGCTGGTGCTGCTCTTCGCGCTCCAGCGCTACGGCACCAATCTGGTCGGCAACCTGTTCGGCCCGATCATGACGGTCTGGTTCCTCATCATCGGCGGCACCGGCGCGGTGGAGGTGGCGAGCCACCCGGCGATCTTCAAGGCGCTGTCGCCGGTGTACGGCGTGCAGTTCATCGTGAACCACGGGATGATCGCGTTCGTGGCGCTGGCCTCGGTCGTGTTGGCCGTGACCGGTGCCGAGGCACTCTACGCGGACATGGGCCACTTCGGCCGGGCTCCGATCCACCGTGCCTGGTTCTTCCTGGTCTTCCCGGCCCTCACGCTCAACTACCTCGGCCAGGGCTCGCTGATCCTGCGCGCGCCGTCGGCGATCTCGAACCCGTTCTTCCTCCTGATGCCCGGCTGGGCGCAGTTCCCGATGGTGATCCTGGCGACCGTCGCCACCGTCATCGCCTCGCAGGCGGTCATCTCCGGCGCGTTCAGCGTCACTCGGCAGGCGGTGCAGCTCGGCGTCCTCCCCCACCTGACGATCAAGCACACCTCGGAGCACGAGGTCGGCCAGGTCTACGCGCCGATGATCAACTGGGGCCTGTTCGGCGCGGTCGTGGCCCTGGTGGTCGGCTTCGGCTCGTCCGCCGCGCTCGCCTCCGCGTACGGCGTGGCGGTCACCGCCACCTTCGTACTCAACACCGTGCTCTTCCTGGCCGTCGCCCGCGTGATGATGGGCAAGCCGCGCTGGATGATCGTGCTCGGCGCAGTCGTCTTCCTCACCAGTGAGATCGCGTTCTTCGCGGCGAACCTCACGAAGGTCGTGCACGGCGGCTGGCTGCCGCTGCTGGTCGCGTTCAGTGTCTTCACCATCCTCATCACCTGGCAGCGGGGGCGGCGGATCGTCACCCCGAACCGCACGGCGCTGGAGGGCCCGCTGCGGGCGTTCGTCGACGAGGTCGACGCGATGGACCCGCCCGTGCACCGGGTCGACGGCACTGCGGTGTTCCTCAACGCCAACCCCGAGACCACTCCGCTGGCACTGCGCGCCAACGTCGAGCACAACCACACCCTGCACAAGAACGTGGTCATCCTGTCGGCCGTGGTGGAACGCGTGCCGCACATCCCCGAGGCGGAGCGCTGCGTCTTCGACGACCTCGGCCACAGCGACGACGGCATCACACACCTCACCGTGCGGTTCGGCTTCATGGACGAGCCGAACATCCCGGCGGCCCTGCGCCTCGCCGCGCAGCACCCCGACGCGGGTCAGATCCACGGGCTGCAGGTGGACGAGGTGTCCTACTTCCTGTCGCGGATGACGATCATCAGGACCGACGCCCCGGGCATGCGGCGCTGGCGCAAGAGGCTCTTCATGACCATCGCCAACAATGCGAGCAGCCCCGTCACGTACTTCGGGCTCCCCAGCGGCCGCTGCGTCATCATGGGCGCCCAGGTCTCGATGTGAGGCGGTGAGCACGGTGCGGGTCAGGAGCGATCCTGACCCGCACCGTGCCGCGCGCACGCTCTCGGCGGCAGCGCGAGCCGATCTGGGCCCGCAGGGTCGGCGCCGACCTTCGCGACCAGCTGGTCTCCACGTACGCCGACGGCCGCTCGCCGGGCTTCCTCGGCGATACAGGTGGACGCCGCGCTGTCCACCGACTTCGGGTCGGCAATCTGACGGCGCTTCGGGAGCTGGCCGGCTTCGAGCGCCCCCCGATCCTCGAACAGGGCACCCACCAGGAGCTGCTGACCGCCAACGGCGCCTACGCCGGGCTCTGGCAGCACCGGTCGGGCGGCTTCCTCGACGAGACCCCCGCCGGCGCCGGCGAGTGCGTGGCCCGAACGCACCGCGCCCCGCCGGGTACGGGCTCGGCGGGGCGCGGTGCGTGGTGCGGTGCGGGTCAGAGGCGTTCGGGGACCGGGTTGCCGACGGCCTCGATGGCGCGGCGGACGGGGACCTTCGCCAGCACGGCGAACCCGATGACGAAGAAGACCAGCAGGGAGATGATCGCCGAGCGGTAGCTGCCGGTGATCTGGTAGGCGGCGCCGAAGACCAGCGGCCCCATCCAGCTGGTGCCGCGGTCGCTGACCTTGTAGAGGCTGAAGTACTCGGCCTCGCGCCCGGCCGGGATGAGGTGGGAGAAGAGCGAGCGGGAGAGCGCCTGGCTGCCGCCGAGCACCAGCCCGATCATGCAGGCCAGCGCGAAGAACCAGATGGGCTGGTGGGCGGGCATGAAGTACCCCAGGGCGACGGTGACCACCCAGCCGACCAGGGAGCCCAGGACGGTCCGCTTGGCGCCGTAGCGGCGGGCGATGCGGCCCAGCAGCAGCGCGCCGCCGATCGCCACGATCTGCACCAGCAGGACGGCGGCGACCAGCGAGGTCTGGCCCATGCCGAGCTCCTCGCTGCCGAAGAGGGAGGCCTGGGAGACCACGGTCTGGATGCCGTCGTTGTAGCAGAGGAAGGCGCCCAGGAAGAGCAGCGTCAGCGGGTAGCGGCGCATGCCGCGCAGGGTGCGGGCGAGCTCGCGCAGGCTGCCGGCGGTGGGCCGGTCGGCGTCGGCACCCTCGGCCACGGCTCCGTCGGCCACAACGCCACCGGGGCGGGCGGGGGCCACGCCGGCGCGGGAGGGCAGTCGCACCAGCGGGACGAGGGTGAACAGCGCCCACCACAGGCCGGCCGAGGCCAGGCAGATCCGCACCGCGGTGCCGGAGGAGAGCCCGAGCGCGTCGTGGCCCTCGAACAGCGCCAGGTTGGCTATCAGCAGCAGTCCGCCGCCCGCGTAGCCGTAGGCCCAGCCCTTGGAGGAGATGGCGTCGCGCTCGTCGGCGCTGGCCAGGCCCGGCAGGTAGGCGTACGAGAGCGCGACCGACACCGCGTACGCGATGTTGGCGATGATCAGCAGTCCGCCGCCGAGCAGGTAGCGGTTCCCGCCGAGGAAGAACATCCCCATGGTGGCGAGCGCGCCGACGTACGCGAAGCCGCACATCAGCTCCTTGTGCCGCCCGGTGCGGTCGGCGACCGAGCCGGCCAGCAGCATCACCGCCACGGAGACCAGTACGGAGAGCGAGACGGTGTACGGGAAGAACGAGCCCGCGCGCACCGACAGGCCCAGCGGGTGGACGTCGCCGCCCGCGTCGGCGGCGTTCTTGGCGATGGAGGTGAGGTACGGCCCGAGGAACACCGTCAGGACCGTCGCCGAGAAGGCGGCGTTGGCCCAGTCGTTGATGTACCAGCCGAACTGCATCCGGCGCAGGGCGCGGGCGTCGGTGGTGACCGCCGGGTGGTCGGGCAGGTGGGTAGCGGTGTTCATGAGGTTCCTATCGCCTTGCTTCCGTCGGTCCAGCAGCCGCGCTCCTCGAGGACGTCCCGCAGGACGTCGATGCGATCGGCCATGATGCCATCGACACCCAGGTCGAGGAGAGCCCTGATCCGGGCCGGGTCGTCCACCGTCCAGACGTGCACCTGCAGGCCGAGGCGGTGCGCGGTGCGCACGAAGGCCCCGTCGACCACCCGCACGCCCCGCTGCCGCTCGGGTACCTGCGCGCACACCCCGGACCACGACCCCCCTCGGCCCGGGAACAGCGGCCCGGCCAGCGACCGCAGCCGCAGCCGCGCCACCTCGCGCGGGCCCAGCGAGGTGGCCAGCCGGGGACCGGCGGCGGCGCGGACGGCGGCGAGGCGCGCGTCGGAGAACCCGCCGACGCAGACCCGGTCCCAGGCGTCGGTGCGGCGGATCGCCTCGACCAGCGGCGCAACGGCCGGGGCCGCCTTGACGTCGATGTTGAATCGGGCCTGCGGGAACGCCCCGAGCAGGTCCTCCAGCAGCGGGATCGGCTCGGTGCCACCGATCCGGGCCTCACCGACCGTGCGCCAGGGCAGTTCGGCGACGACGCCGGCCCGGTCGGTGACCCGGTCCAGGCGCGAGTCGTGGAAGGCCACCAGCGCGCCGTCGGCGGTGGCGTGCACGTCCGTCTCCAGGTAGCGGTAGCCGAGCGCGACCGCGGCCGAGAACGCGGCGAGCGAGTTCTCGGGATGGCCGAGATCACCTCCCCGGTGGGCGAAGGCCAGCGGCCCCCGGTGGTCGAGGAAGGGGTGCATCTCGGGCTCCGAGGGTGTGCGGGAGGGAGGCGGTGGGAGGGGGGTGACGCGCGGGGAATGGCGTGCGGAGGTGACGTCGGCGGGCAAACGCCATGATCAGAGTGGGCGGACGAACTGTAGCGCCCCGACCCCGCGGGCGGCGACACCCGCCGAGCAGGTCCTCGCTCCGGGCGGCCGGCGGGTCGGTGACTCGGTGGCGGATGCGGGCGTCCGGGGCACCGACGCCGGGGCGCTGAGCCGGCGCGACCGAGGGCGGTATGTCCCGAAAAGGTAGAATCGCCGGGAGAGCCGACGCCGAGGGTGAGGGGCGGATCGTGGCCAGGCTGGTCTCCCTGAACGTGGGTCTTCCCCGCGATGTCTCCTGGCGGGGCAGGACCGTGCGCACCGGCATCTGGAAGCACCCGGTCACCGGCTCCCGGATGGTCCGCCGTCTGAACGTCGACGGGGACGGGCAGGGCGACCTGGCCGGCCACGGCGGCGAACACCGCGCCGTGATGGTCTATCAGACCCAGTCCTACCGGTACTGGGAGCAGGTACTCGGCCGCACCGACTTCACGCCCGGTCAGTTCGGGGAGAACTTCACCGTCGACGGCCTGCCGGACGACGAGGTGTGCGTCGGTGACCGCTACCGGATCGGCCGGGCGGTGTTCGAGGTCAGCGCACCCCGGGTGACCTGCTACCGCGTGGGCCTGCGCATGGACGAGCCCGCGATGCCCGCCCTGCTGGTGTCCCACCGGCGTCCGGGCTTCTACCTCCGGGTGCTCACCGAGGGTGAGGTGGCGGCGGGCGAGGAGGTCGTCAAGATCGCCTCCGGACCCGCCGGCGTGACCGTCGCCGAGGTCGACGCGCTGCTGTACCTCCCCGGACACCCCCGCTCCGCGATCACCCGGGCGCTCGGCGCGCCCGCCCTGAGCCCCGGATGGCGGGCCTCGTTCCAGGCCCTGCTGGATCAGGGCAGCCCGGAGCCCGGCACGAGCGCGGGCAACGCGGGCCTGAGCCCGCCGGCCGGACCGCCGCCCGCCTGGCGCGGATTCCGCCCGCTGAGGGTCACCCGCGTGCGGCGGGAGAGCCCAAGCGTGCTCTCGCTCTGGCTCGCCGACGCCGGTGCGGCACCGCTGCCCGCCCGGCTCCCCGGACAGTTCGTCACCCTCCGCCTTCCCGTGCAGCCGGGCCGGCCGCCGCTGACCCGCAGCTACTCGCTGTCCGGCGCACCGGACGCCCCCGAGTACCGGATCAGCGTCAAACGCGAACCGCAGGGCACCGCCAGCCGCTGGCTCCACGCGCACGCGACGGTGGGCGACAGCATCCAGGTCGCGGCCCCGCACGGCACCTTCACCCTCGCCGACGGCCACGGCCCGGTGGTGCTGCTCTCCGCCGGCGTCGGCGTCACCCCGGTGCTGGCCATGCTGCGGGCACTGGCGGACGCCCGGTCCGCCCGGCAGGTCTGGTGGCTCCACGGCGCGCGCAACGGCGAGGACCACGTCTTCGCCGAGGAGAGCCGGAGGCTGCTGAGCCGGCTCCCGAACAGCCACGCGCGCATCTGCTACAGCCGCGCCCGTCCGGCGGACCGGCCGGGCATCGACTACACCGACCCGGGCCGCATCTCCGCCGACCTGCTCGGCCGGCTCGACCTGCCCGCCCGCGCGGACGCCTACCTGTGCGGACCCGCCGGATTCCTGCGGGAACTGACCGACGTCCTGGTCACGCGGGGGCTGCGCGCCGACCGCATCCACAGCGAGACCTTCGGCGCGACCGCCGCGCTGACGCCCGGCATCAGTACGGGGGCGACACCGCCGCCGCACCTGCCGCCCGGGCCGGTCGGCACGGGTCCGGCCGTCTCCTTCGCCCGCAGCGGCGTCACCGCCGCCTGGAGTCCGCGGTACACGAGCCTCCTGGAACTGGCCGAGGCGTGCGACGTCCCCGTGCGCTGGTCGTGCCGCACCGGCGTCTGCCACACCTGCGAGAGCGCCCTGCTGGCGGGAGCCGTCCGTCACTCCCCCGAACCGCTCGATCCGCCCGCCGAGGGGAACGCCCTGATCTGCTGCGCCGGCCCCGAGCAGGACGTCACCCTCGACCTGTGACGGCGCGTCAGCCGAGCCGGGACACCTGGTAGTGGCGGATGGACCAGCCCTCCGCCATCCGCTCGACCAGCACGCTCAGGTACACCGTGAGCGTCTGCCGGTCGGTGAACGAGAAGTCGACGCTCAGGTAGCCGAGCACGAGAGCGTCGGTCAGGCGTCTGGTTTCGAGGAACCGGTAGTCGGCGGCCATCCCGAGCGGCTGGGACGCGTAGTAGTCGGCGACGCCCTGGCGGCCCACGCTGTACGGATGGAGGCCCTGGAAGATCGCGTCCTGCGTGAAGCAGGCGGCGACCCGCTCGGGCTCGTGCGCGTCGACGGCTGCCTTCCAGGCGTCGAGGACGCCACGCAGGATCTGCTCAGTGTCGGCCGTGCCGTCCATCAGGGGCCCTCGTGGGTGAGGGGGTCGTTGGGGTGCGGGTCGTTGGGGTGCGGGTCGTTGGGGTGCGGCGACAGCGCAGTGACCTCGTCGGTGCGCCACACGCGCAGCGGCATGGACGCCAGGACCTCCTCGAGCCGGTCCGCGTCCTCGACCGCGAAGAGCCCGAGCGTGCGCCATTCGCCCGGGCGCAGCGGAGGGCGCCACAGGCGGAGCAGGTGCCCCTGCGCCGCCAGCTCGCGCGAGCGGGCGGCCTCGCGGGCGCGGACGTCCTCGACGGCCTGCTCCGTGACCCCCTCCGGGACGCGGGTGGTCATCGTGACCAGGAATTCCATGACCGACTCCTTCCGGGGCTGCCCACTGTTCCGATTGTGGCCCAGGGGCGGGGTCCGGGCATGTTTCCCTGCGGTCCACCGGTCTCAGACCCGGTCGAGGGGCCGGTGCGGCTCGTCGGGGAGCACGACGGTGAGCCGGTCGCCGGGGCGCACCACGCCGCCCACCCGGACGACGCTCATGATGCCGGCCTTGCGCACGATGTTCCCGGCCTCGTCGCGGCCGACCACCCTCTTCAGCAGGCCGTCCTGGAAGGCGTCGATCTGCAGGCACGGATTGCGCAGGCCGGTGACCTCCAGGACCGCCTCGTCGCCGATGCGCAGCAGCGTCCCGACGGGCAGGCCGAGCAGGTCGACGCCCCGGGTGGTGATGTTCTCGCCGAGGTCACCGGGCGTCACCCGGAAACCCTCCTCGGCGACTTCGGCGAAGAGTTCCTCGTGGATCAGGTGGACCTGGCGCAGGTTCGGCTGGGTGGGATCCTGCGCGACCCGCGAGCGGTGCTTGACCGTGACCCCGGCGTGCACGTCCCCCGCCACGCCGAGACCGGCGAGCAGCGTGATGCCGGCCCGGTTGGGCTTGGTGAAGGAGTACTCGCTGTTGCTGCTGACTGCCGTGACCGTCCCGTTCACTGCACGGACCCCCGTTCGATGGCGATGATTCGCTCACGATCGTAGCCCGTGGCCCCCGGGGACTCCCCCGGCGCGGGCCGCCCCGGGGGGGGGGGGGGGCGGGGGGGGGGGGGGGGGGGGGGGGGGGGGCTGC
>NZ_BAAALF010000010.1:78204-87393 GCF_039528135.1 Kitasatospora nipponensis
TACCCCGTGCCCCGCGGCCCCCCCCCCCCCCCCCCCCGGGGGGGGGGGGGGGCGCCCCGGGCTGGGACGGCGGCTCAGCGGGGCGTCAGCTGCGCACGGCGGTGAAGCGCCACGCCTGGCCCTGGAAGGCGCCGCAGGTCGACTGGTCCAGCGGCTGGCCGCTGTTGGTCATCCCCCAGGCCGCGGTCAGGCAGAAGCCGGTGGCCCGGTTCTTGAGCTGGTAGCTGTCGTTGCCGAGCGAGGTGGTGATCCACACCTGCGCGTCGGTGTTGGAACACGACAGCTGCACCACCTGGGTGTGCTCGCCGGGGCCCGACGGGCTGAGGCACTGGCCGTCCGAGCGGATGTGGAAGAAGTAGGCGTCGGTGCCCGCCCCGGTGGCGAGGAACTGCTTGTTGGCCTTGCTGTCGCACGGGTACTGGATCAGACCGGCGCCCGGCGACGTCGAGTTGTTGCCCACCGAGGCACACATGCCGGAGTTGAGGTTGGTCATGGTGTTGTAGTAACCGTCCAGCGGCACGTCCGCCTGCGCGGTGCCGGCCGAACCGACGGCGAGCAGCAGGGCGGAGGAGAGCAGAGCGAGGGTTCCGGACACTTTCTTCACGACAGCCTCCAGGCTCGAAACGTGACGGATTTCGTCGAACTCGTGCTCGGCGCACCTGACTTGACCGGGCACCGGCAAGCACGATGCCCGACTGCAATGGGCACGTCAACACCATCGTCCACAGTTGCGCACATCCGCGAACACCACGCGCACCCGCCGTTCACAGCCCCTCGCGAGCCCACCGCCCCACCGGGAACCGCGACTCAGGGACGGCCCTCGCCCGACCGGTCGGCGAGCCGGCCGGCCAGGTCGAGCAGGTCCGGCAGGCGCAGCACGCGGCCGTCCTGGCCGGGCATCGGGACGTGGAGCGGCGCCGTCCAGCGGTCGGGCCATGCCGTTGGTCAGCACGTCCTCGGTCTGCAGGCCGATGTCCTTGGGCTCGCTGGCCGCCCAGCGCCGGAAGCGGGCGAAGACGTCCGGCAGGTCGAGGCCGTCCCGGGCGAGCAGCGAGTCGGCGACCAGGACGGCCATCTGGGTGTCGTCGGTGGCCTCGCCGGCCTCCCAGCCGCCGCCCCCGGCCATCTCGGTGCGCGCCGGCGCCTCCCCCCGCGGCGCCTCGCCGGCGCGCGGCACCGGGAAGCGGGCGGAGAAAGCACCGGCGGGGCCGAACTCGAACGGGGCGCCGAGGGCATCGTCCACGGCGGATCCGATCACGGCTCCGGCCGCTCTGACCTGATACTTGATCACATCATCAGCCTATCGGGCTCACTGGCGCCTTCTTCGACCATTTTTCGAGGCCCCTGCGTGCCAGGGCGATCGGAAAGTCGGGACCGACGGTCATATCGCCGGCACTGGGGATTCATCCTGCTAAAGTCGGGGCTTTCGCGTGCGGATCGCTCAATTCTGCTCACACTTCGGCGAGTTCTCATACCGAATGACAAACAGTGAACAGAACAGCGAAAGCGACGACCCACGACGACGAAAGAGGAGCGATGAGGATCGCCTGCGTTGGCGGAGGCCCCGCCGGGCTCTACTTCTCGATCGTGATGAAGAGTCACGACCCGGACCACGACATCACCGTCTTCGAGCGCAATCCCGCCGGCTCCACCTACGGGTGGGGCGTGACGTACTGGGGTGACCTGCTGGAGCGACTCCACCGCCACGATCCCCAGACCGCCCGTGCCATCAGCGAGCACTCGGTGCGCTGGACGGACGGGGTCGCCCACATCGGCCGGCAGCGGACGGTCCACCGGGGCGACGAGGGCTTCAGCATCGGCCGCCGTCGTCTGCTCGACATCCTGGCGGAGCGGGCGACCGAACTCGGCGTCGACGTGCGGTTCGACCACGAGGTGAGAGAACTCGACCAGGTACCGCAGGCGGACCTGGTGGTGGCCTGCGACGGCGTCAACAGCAGACTGCGTCAGCTTCGTCCGGGTGAATTCGGGACGGCGGTCACCGAGGAGCGGAACAAGTACATCTGGTTGGGTACGAGCAAGGTCTTCGGCTCGTTCACCTTCGCCTTCCACGAGACGCCCGCCGGCTGGATCTGGTTCTACGCGTACGGCTTCAGCGACGAGCTCAGCACCTGCATCGTCGAGTGCTCACCGGAGACCTGGATCGGGCTCGGCCTCGACCGGGCCGACGAGGACCGGACGCTGGAGCTCCTCGCGCGGATCTTCGCCGAGCCGCTCGAAGGCCACGCCCTGCACACCCGGACACCCGACGACCGTGCCGGCGCCGGCTCCGAAGCCCGCGCGGGTAGTGGGGGCGGGGGCGGCGGCGCCGGTGGTGGCGCCTCGTGGCTCAACTTCCGGACCCTGACCAACGCGACCTGGCACCACGACAACATCGTCCTGGTCGGGGACGCCGCGCACACCACGCACTACTCCATCGGCGCCGGCACCACGCTGGCCCTCGAGGACGCGGCCGCGCTGGCCGACGCGCTGGGTCGTCACCGCCACCTCCCGCAGGCGCTCGCCTCGTACGAGCGGGAGCGCAAGTCCGCCCTGGCTCCCGTCCAGAGCGCGGCGCGCTACAGCGCCCAGTGGTACGAGAGCCTGCCGCGCTACCTGCGCCTGACGCCGCCCCAGTTCTTCACCCTGCTGGGCCAGCGGCACTCCCCGCTCATGCCGCACCTTCCCCCGCTCCTGTACTACCGGCTCCACCAGGCCACCGAGGAGTTCGGGCCGGTGCGCAGTCTCCGCAAGTGGCTGGGCCCCAAGCTGATGGAGGCGCTCCCCGCCCGCTCGGGCTCCGGCTCCGGCTCCGGCTCGGGCCGGTGAACCGCGCGCCGGGCCGGGACGTGGCGGCGCCCGGCCCGGCGCGGCCAGCCGGGTTCACCGCAGCAGGTCGGCCTCGCGTACCCGGTGGAGGTGGATGAGGACGTCGTAGGACGGGCCGATCGCGACGTCGTCCAGGGGGCAGGGGAATTGGGTGCCGACCTGGCGGGTGGGACGGGCCGTCGCCAGCCAGGCGCGGGCCGCGGCCGGGGCGCTGCGGGTGTCGAGGAAGTAGTCGCGGTGGCGGACCCGGTCGAGGGTGTACTCGTTGCTGCCGGCAGCGGCCGCGTCCACCGTGAACTTCTTCCACGGACCGTCGAGGCTCTGGTCCTGCGACAGGAAGGAGCCCTGGTCGAAGGTGGTGCCGATGGCGAGGTACCCGTCACCGAGCGCCTCGCGCAGGAACGCGCCCTGCACCTTCGGGTAGATCTCGGGCTCGGCGGTCACGTATCCCACGTGGCCGTCGTGCGCCGACAGCAGCATCTTGTGACCGGTGTGTCGCTGCCACCAGAGGATGTTCTCCGCCATCAGCTGGTCGCGGTAGAGCTCGGCGGCGGTCAGCCCCCGGGGATCCGCGAAGTCGTGGGCGAGGAAGGCGGCGCTCTGCGCGATGGACCGGGCGTGCTGCAACGTCCACTCGAACTCCTCGCCGCCGGTGCCCCGTTGGCCCGCCAGCAGGTCCAGGGCCTGCTGGGCGTTGGCCGCCAGCCGCTGCCGCTGCGCCAGCGGTCCGCCCAGGTAGGCGATGGCGTCGTCGAGCGGGCGCAGGCCGGTGTAGAGCTCGGTGAAGCGCGACAGGAGGTGCGGGTGCGAGCGGCCGACGTAGCCGGTCACCCGCTCGAAGAAGGCGTCGCCCATCCGGGGAGCACCGATGTCGTCGCCCATGAAGTGGACCCGGTGGCCGGGGCGGCGCCGGTTGTGGTCGCGCATCCACTCCACAAGGTGCAGGAACTCCTCGCGCCCGAACGGCGATCCGCCCAGGGCCTCGGTCACGACCTGGCGCGCGTCCCCCCGGCCGCCCTGGACGTAGTCGTCGATCAGCAGTCCCGACGGCCAGCCGATCTCCAGGGCGAAGGTCGTGAAGCCCCTCTCCTCGACGAGGTACCGGAAGACCCGCTCCTTCAGGGTGAAGAACTCGTGCGACCCGTGCGTGGCCTCGCCCAGGCCCACCACCGTGGCGCCGCCGATCATCGCGCCCAGAGCGCGCAGGTCGGCCGTGTCCACCCCCGGTTCCGTCGACCGCAGCGGATGGGCCGCCCGCTCCAGGGCGCTGACCGGGTCCCGCCCGTCGGGCTTCCCGGGGCTCGGGCTCCTCGGGGCCGCGTAGGCCGGCGTGGGGGCCAGCAGCGCCCCCACCGTGGCCGCCGCCGCCATCAGCAGCGGGCGTCGCCCGACCGTCGGCGTCGTCTTCTCGGTCATCCCGATCACTCCTCCACTCGCACAGCGACCGGCCGATCGGCGTCCACCCCTCGGCGACGCACAGAGGCGCACGGCGACAAACTCCCCACCGGGTCGGGGAAGTTGCCGGGATTCCCGGTCGATCCCCAGCTCATCACCCACCCGGCGCCCCCTCGTCCGACCGCAGGACGAGATCACCCGGGGGCCCGGGGTCCTGCTCCGGGATCCTGGTCCGGGGTCCTGGTCCGGGGTCCTGGTCCGGGGTCCGACCTGCGGGTGCGGGAAAGCCCTCAGGCGTCGCCGCCGCTGTCACGCTCACCGTCGCCGTCACGCTCACCGTCGGCGTCGCGGGCGGCGAAGACCTCGCGGGCGGCGGTGATGCCGTTGAGTGCGGCCGGGAAGCCCGCGTACACGGCCATCTGGGTGATGACCTCCACGGCCTCCTCCCGGGTGCCGCCGGTGTTGAGCAGGCCGTGCAGGTGGACGCGGAGTTGCGGGCCCGCGGTGCCGAGGGCGGTGCACATCGCGACGGTGACCAGTTCGCGGGTCCGCAGGTCCAGCGCGGGGCGGGCGTAGATGTCGCCGAAGCCGAACTCGATGATGTAGCGGGCCAGATCGGGGGCGATGTCGCGCAGCGAGGCGATCACCAGCTCGCCCGCCCGGCCGTCGATGGCGGACAGCGCGGCGCTGCCGCGGGCGAACCGGTCCTCGCCGGAGGGGGTGACGGTCGGGCGGAAGTCGAGACCGGCCCGGGCCTGGAAGACCTCGCGCGCGACGGTGATGCCGTTCAGCGCGGCGGGAAAGCCTGCGTAGCCGCAGGTGTGGATGAGGACCTCGACGATCTCCGCCGGGGTGCACCCGACGTTGAGCGCGCCGTCGAGGTGGAAGCGCAGCTGCGGAGCGGCGTTGCCGAGCGCGGTCAGCGCGGCGACGGTGGCCAGTTGACGCTGCGCCAGGGTCAGTCCGGGGCGCGCGTAGACGTCACCGTAGGGGAACTCGACGGTCAGCCGGGCCAGGTCGGGGGCGATGGTCGCCAGGCTCTCCAGCACCGCGGGCTGCTGCACCCCGCTCACCTGCCGCAGGATCTCCAGACCTCGCTCGAACCGCCCGTCGTGGCCGGCCGGGGCCGTCGCGGTGTTCCGTGAATCGTTCATGGGATGGATCGTAGGACGTGGAGTTCACTCCAGGACAAGCCACGCGCGACCGGACTCCCCGAACTCCCCGCCACTTTCAAGCTATAGCAGCAGGGGGGTCTTGCGGCAAGGCCCCCACGATGGCTCACACTCGTGGACTGTGAACCCGGCCATCCCCGACAGATCGGGGCAAACGGCCCATCGGGTTTCACCGCCTCCGGCGTGCGGCCGGAGTGATCGTCATCGTCATCGTCAGAGGAGTTTCGGAATGCGTGTGCTGCTCTCCACCATCGGGACGCGGGGCGACGTCCAACCGGTCGTGTCGCTGGCGACCGAGCTGAGGGCGCTGGGCCAGGACGTCCGCATCTGCGCGCCGCCTGACTTCCGGGACTGGATCGAGGGCCTGGCGATCCCGTTCGTCCCCATCGGGCCCGAGCTGCGTCGGACGGCGTCGCCGGGCCCGGCGGCCGCACACGGCCGGCCCAGCGCGGAGCGGATGCGACAGCTGGCGGAGGGAACGGTCGCCGCCCAGTTCGCCACCGTCCCGCAGGCGGCGCGGGATTGCGACGTCATCGTGGCCGGCGGCGCCCTGCAACTCGCCGCCCGCTCGGTGGCCCAGACACTGGGCATCGGGTACGTCTACGCGAGCTACTGCCCGATCTCGCTGCCCTCCCGGCACCACGCGCCGCCTCCACTCGCCTCGTTGGGGCAGTCGCCGGAGCCCGGCACGGCCGACTTCCGCCGGCTCTGGGCCGAGGACGCCCGACACTGGGACGACACCTTCGGCGCCGCGCTCAACGCACATCGGGCCGCGGCCGGACTGGAGCCGGTCACCGACGTGCGCGGCCACGTCTTCACCGACCGGCCCTGGCTGGCCGCCGACCCGGTTCTCGGCCCGTGGCCCGAGCCCGCGGACCCGGACGTCGTGCAGACCGGCGCCTGGATCCTGCCGGACCGACGGCCGCTGTCACCCGAGCTGACGGCCTTCCTGGCGGGTGGCGAGCCCCCCGTCTACGTCGGCTTCGGCAGCTCGCGCGCGCCGCACGACCTGGCCCGCACCGCGATCGCCGCGGTCCGGGCGCTGGGCCGGCGCGTCGTCGTCTCCCGCGGGTGGGCCGAGCTGTCGCTGGTGGACGGCGAGCCGGACTGCCTGTCCATCGGCGAGGTCAACCAGCAGGCGCTCTTCCCGCGGGTCGCCGCCGTCGTGCACCACGGCGGGGCGGGCACCACCACGGCGGCGGGCCGGGCCGGCGCACCGCAGGTCGTCCTCCCGCAGGCCTACGACCAGCACTACTGGGCCGGACGGGTCCAGTCGCTCGGGATCGGCAGCGCGCATCCGCCCGTCGAGCCGACCGTCGACTCGCTGACCGCGGCGCTGCGGACCGCGCTGCACCCGGCCGTCGCCGCCCGGGCCCGGATCGTCGCCGCCGGGGTCCGCACGGACGGGGCCGGCGTCGCCGTGCACCGCCTGCTGGCCGCCCGCTCACGGCCGGCCGCGCCCTGACGGCGGCCTCACCCGGACGCTTCGCCGGCGTCGGGTCGGATGCGGCCCACGTCGCGGTCAGAACCAGTGCAGGCAGTGCGGCGCGCGCTCGGCGCGGAACAGGGCATCGGCCAGGGCGGCCGCCCCCGGGTGGTGGGCCCGGACGTGTCCGGCGCGTATGAGCGTGCTCGGGGCGGTGCCGCCGAGGTAGACCGAGCCCAGGTCGCTCACGTCCAGGGACAGGTCGGGCTCCCGGTCCGTCGGGACGCACGCGGCCCGGCCGTCCCGAACGGTCAGCAGGTAGCGGCCGTGCTCGCCGAGGAACGGGTCGTCGACGTCGAGGACGAGCTCGCCGTCGGTGAACCAGCCGCGCGCGGTCAGCGCGCGCGGGACGTCCAGCAGCCGCACCCAGAGCCAGTCGGTGTCGCCGCCGAGCTGCCCGGCGTTGAAGTCGGCGAGCTGCCAGCGCAGCGGGTGGTCGGGCGCGAAGTGCTTGAAGACGATCTGGGTGACCAGGTCGTGCCCCAGGACGAACCGGGCCAGGGCCGTGGCGACGGCGTCCTCGGTGGCGATGGTCTCGTCGACCGTCAGGGTCTCGTTCTCGCTGCCGCCGATCGAGTAGCTGGCGTAACCGTCCGGGACGCCGTCGGCGTCCCGGTGGACGGCGACGTAGCGCGGCGCCGCGGAGATCGGGGGCTGCCCCGCGCGCAGGGCCCACCAGCGGTGCGGTCGCGACAGCGCGCCGGGCTGGGCGCGGCGGTACCGGTCGTAGACCGCCTCCAGGACCTCGCCGCACTCGGCACGCCGCAGCAGCTCGACCGAGCCGGCGCCGGCAGCGGCCGCCGAGCCGGTCGCCACCGATTCGGTCCGTGCCGAGGCGGCCGCAGCGCCCGCCCGCGGGGCGGCGAGGGCGGCCTTGTGGCGCGGCACCGTCAGGCGGCGCGTGTAGGTCGCCGGTCCGTAACCGAACCTGCGGTAGATCACCGCCTCGGAGGCCAGCAGGACGGAGAGGAACTCCCCCCGGGCCCGTAGCTCGCCGAGCTGGTGCCGCATCATCGCGCTGAGCACGCCCTGGCGTCGGTGCGAGGGCAGCACGCCGACGGCGGTCACCCCGGAGACCGGGGCGAGGGTGCCACCGGGCAGGGTGAGCTCGAAGGAGTACGCGCCGGCGGTGCCGACGGGCCGCCCGTCCGGCGTCACGGCGAGCAGGCCGCGGTCCATCTCGTACGCCGCCCAGAAGACCCCGCCGCCGTCGGTCGGGGTCTCCGGAAAGCGTCCGAACGCGGCGTGGACGGTGTCGACGAAGAGGTCGAGGTCCTGGTCGGTGGTGGGCCGGATCTCCATCGCTGCGGCTGCTGCCTTCCCCCCGGGGTGCGGCACCACGGCTCGTGGTGTCCCGCCCAGTGGATCGCTCACCCGCGGCCAGGTCAAGCGAATTTCCGCAGGTCACGGCGGCGACGGGCGACCGTGCCGGCTCAGCCCTGGAAGAGCATCGCCGGCCGTGGCCCACCGCGCCGGTGCAGGCGCCGCAGGAAGGAGAGCACGCCGGGGGTGCCGATCGCCCAGCCCGCGGACTCGGCGACCAGGTTGCCGCCGGGCAGCAGCGGGGCGCCCACCGGGCCTCCGCTGCGGGTCAGGATCAGCCCGGCGATCTCCTCGGCGGCGTGCCAGTGCCGCTCGTCCCCGGTCGCCACGGCCAGGTCCACCAGCAACTCCCCCACGCCCGCCAGGCCGCAGCACTGGACCACCAGGCCCATCCGCGGGGCCATCGCGCGACAGGCCTGCGCCGTCCGGTCGGCCAGCGTGACCAGTGCCTCCTCGCCGTAGTGCCGCCCGGCCTGCACCAGCACCGTGCCGATGCCGGCCAGGCCGCGGCACCAGGAGCCGTAGCGGCGGGTGGCTGCGGGGCGGCCGGCCTCGGCGATCAGGCGCGGGGTGTCGGCGGCGAGGGCCTCGACCAGGCCGCGGGCGCCGGCCGCGGCCTCGGCGTCCGGCAGGGCGAGCAGGAAGTGCGCGAGACCGGCGCGACCGTGCGCGAAGCCCACGGCCAGGCCCGCGGTGCCGGCGATCGGTGCCTCCGCGGACTCCTCGGGACGGTCCGTCAGCAGGTCGCGGGCGCAGGCGAGGGCCACCGCGAGATGCCGCTGTGCCAGCGCGTCGTGACCGGCCGCCCGGGCGCGGTCGGCCAGCAGCAGCCGGCCGGTGCCGATCCCGGCCGCGCCGGAGATCTGGTCCGTCCGGCGCTCGTCGAACGGCTCGGCCGGGCGCAGGGCCCAGCCGGGGGGCGCCGGGGGGGGGGGGGGGGCGGGCGGCGGGCGCCGGGGCCGGGGGGGGGGGGGGGCCGGGGGCGGG
>NZ_BAAALF010000010.1:87403-91739 GCF_039528135.1 Kitasatospora nipponensis
CGCAGGGCCCAGCCGGCGCCCGCCGGGTCGGTGCCCGGGCCGGCCGACCGGTCCGTCGGTCCGTCCGCTCCCAGCAGCCGGTCCGCGTCGGCCAGGAAGAGTTCGACGCCCGTGCGGCCCTCGTACAGGGCCGGGGTGAGGTGCTCGAGCGCGGGGTGGGCGGCCGTCCAGTGCGCCAGCTCGGCGGCGGCGGCGCGGGCGTCGGGGAGGTCGGCGTGCTGCAGCAGTTCCAGGCCCAGGCCCGCGCTGCCCTCGTAGAGCGAGAGCAGCGTGCGCGGTTCGCCGCCCCGCGGGTCGGCGGCGACCAGCGCGTGGGCCATCCGCACGCAGCTGGTGACCGTGTGGTCGACGATCGCGCCGAGCTCGCCCGCGCTGACCAGGGGCAGGGCGGCGCGCAGCGGCGGCGGGTGGCCGTCGCCCACCGGCCGCCTGCCGGCGCGCAGTTGCGCCGCGGTCGCGGTGCGCCGCGCGGGGTCGAAGCTCAACAGGCCCGCCACCACCGCGTGGGCCGGGTGCCGCCGGTCGGGCAGCACCCCGGCCAGGCAGGCCAGCGTGCGGTCCCGGTTGGTCGCGGGATCGGGGTCGACCACCACCGGGTCCAGGCCGGTCAGCGCGTAGTGCAGCGTCATGCCCAACGCGTAGTAGTCGTCGGCTGGTTGTGCCTGCGCTCGGCCGGGCAGCCCGTAGCCCGGGGTGGCCCCCTCGGGGCGCTCGCCGTCCAGGGCGCTCACCCCGAAGTCCACCAGCGAGCAGGCGCCGGACGGGTCGAGCACGACGTTCGCGGGTTTCAGGTCGCACATCACCACGCCGCGGGCGTGCACCGCGTCCAGCACCCGCACCAGCGCGCCCGCCAGCACCCACCAGGTACGCCCGGGCCCACCGTCGGGTCCGTCACCGTCCCGGTCGCCATCGCCCCGGTGGCCATCACCCCGGTCGTCGCCGCCCCGGTCACCGCCCTCGCCGTCGGCGCCCGTAGTGGGGCCGGTGGCCGGGACCGAGGCGGCGTACGGGCCGAAGGCCAGCACGTCCCGGCGCAGGTCGCGCGGCCCGCAGCCGCTGCTCACCAGGTACTCCTCGGTGCCGTGCCGGAAGTAGTCGACCAGCTGCGGCACCCCGGTCACGCCGGTGAGTGCGGCCAGCACCCGCCGCTCGTGCCGGAGTCGGCCGATGGCGTCGATGCCGGCGTCGTCCTCCGCCACGAAGGCCCGCGCCTGCTTGACCACCAGCTCCCGGCCGGTGGCGACCTCGACGGCGCGGTACACGTGGCCGTTCGGCGAGCGGGTGATCCCGGCGGTGATCCGGTAACGGCCGTCGCCGACCCGGGTGGTGGTCCGCGGTGGACTGCTCTGCACGGCGAACGGGTCGCTGGCCCACGGTGGTTGGCGATAGCGGTTGGCCGCGCGGGCGGGGAACGACGTGCCGTCCGGGCCGGTCATCAGCAGGGTCGACTCGCCTTCGGCGACCTGGAAGAGGCCGTAGCGGTAGTAGACCGGTGCGTCCGGCCGCAGCTGCCGGTCGCTGACCACCCGCGGCCCGGTCCAGCCGACCAACGCGCTCGCCAACTCCGTGGCGAGCGCGACCTCCTCGCCCTCGACCGGGTACACCGTGGCCGCCTTCCCGACCGCCCCGGGGTCGCGCACCCCGGAGTTCAGCTCGCGCAGCACGGCGACGCCGGCGGCGAACTTGACGTCACAGGTGTGACGGAGCAGGACCGGGACCACCAGGTCGACGAGCTCCGGGAGTTGTTCGGGGCGGGCCGAGATGTGCAGCTTCCACCCGTGGGCGCGCACCGGCATCCGCGGATTGTGCAGGTACAGCCAGTCCTTGTCGCAGAACACTCGTCGCGGTGCCCCCGGGGCGCCGAGCGCGAGGGCCGCGAGCCGTTCGCGCAGGGCCGCGACCGTGCCGGGATCCGACTGCGCGCCCGCCGGCGCTGCTGACCGCACGAGTCCACCACTCCCCGAAGTCCGGCTCCAACTGCTGAACGAGCGGCCGCCGCACGCTCACCCGTGCGGCGGCCACCCGTTGGTCACCTACGGCGCGAGGGTCAGTTGTCCCCGTTGCAGTAGAAGACGTTGCGGGTCGGCACGTAGGTGACGTACGGGTCGGCGAGACAGGCCGCCGGCGCGAGGTCGGCGTCGAACTCGTCCTCGAACGCGATCACCTCGTCGTCGATGTCGATCGTGCCGGCGTCGCGGACATCCAGGACCAATGCACTCATGGGTGGTTCCTCCCAATCACCTTGGCTGATTTCTAGCGGTAGTTCCATGCTAGCCATCCATCTGAGCTGACGGTAGAGGTGGGACGGAACGACGTTGGCGACCGCTTCACGGCCCGTCAGTCCCGGGTTCGCCCGATCGTCCGGACCCGGGCGCCCGGAGGGGCAGTTCCCGGGGGCATCGGGACCGATCGCGGCTGCTGTCCGCCTGCCCGATCGGCCGTTCCTCGATCACCTGCCGTGACGGACTGTTGTGAGCGAGACAAGTGGTGCTCAAAGGGCCGGACGGGGTCGTTCCCGACGAGTCGCCGGGCCGCGGCAGTTGCCGGCGGCCGGGCACAGCGAGGTGGATGCCGTACATGATCACGCACTGGTGGCTCGCGGACCTGCCGCCGATATCAGGGATCCTCAGAACAGTCTTCTACACCGGTCTGTTGGCGCTCTGCGTCCTCGACCACCCCTCCCCCCTGCACGCGGCGCGCATCATCGGCAGGACGGAGCCGGCCCTCTACACCCCGGTGGGCCTGCTGAAGGTCCTCGGCGTCCGGTGGGTGCCCCCGCGGGTGCTCACCGTGGTGACCCGGCTCACGGTGGCGGCCTGGGTGGCGGCGGCGGTCGGATTCGCCCAACCCGTCTCCGCGGTCCTGGTCCTGCTCGGCTTCGCCTTCCTGCACGCCGTGAACGCCGGGGCGCTCGGCTCCAACCACTCCACGCACTCCGCGCTCTACGCGCTCTTCTGTCTCTGCTTCTCGCGCACCCCCGCGTTCTCGCTCGACGGGTTCCTCGCCGCGCACGTCAGCGGGTGGCCGGTGCTGCCGGGCGGCCACTCCGTCCTCCAGTCCGGCTTCGCGCCACGGCTGTTGCTCGTCTTCGTGGTGTACATCATGTTCGCCGGCGGGGTCGCCAAACTCACCAACGGCGGGCTGGCCTGGCTGGACGGCCGCGCGCTGCACTTCTACCTGCGGCAGTCGGCCCCCAGCGCGCGGGCGCCGTGGCTGGCGCGACTGGTGACCGAGCGGCCGGCGCTCTGCCGGTGGCTGGCCCGGGCGACCGTCGTCGTCGAACTCTCCGCCCCGCTCGCCCTGGTAAACCCCGTGCTGCGGCTGCCGGCGGTCCTGCTCTGGTGCGGGCTGCACCTGGGGATCCTGCTGCTGATGATGCCCGCCTACTGGGTCCAGATGTGGTGCTACACGCTGCTCATCGGCTGGGGCTCACTGGAGGGCGTGCTGACCGGCCGACCGGCCCCGCTGCCGGCCGGGAGCACGTCCGCCTGGGAGCACGGCCCGGGCGGACGTGCTCTCGTGGCGATCGGCCTGCTCTGCTCGCTGGCCTGCGTGGTGGTCCTGCTGCGGCAGTCCGAGCAGTGGCCACTGACCAGCGTGCCGATGTACTCGAACGGCGCTCCCGCCGCCGAGCAACCACTCCCTGACATCGGCGAGTTGAAGCGACTCGCGGTGCAGGCCGAGAACGGCCGGCCGGGGGCCTGGCGGCGGCCCTGGGTGGCCGAGGAGCCCCTGGAAGAGGTCCTGGTACGGCCGGCGGACGGTGGTGAGGCGGTGCCGCTCTTCCAGCTGATGGTCCAACAGGCCCAGCAAGGCCGGGTGGTGAGGTTCGCCCGCTGGTCGCAGTACGTGAAGGCGGTGCGGTCCGTGGCGATCACGGACGTCGCGGCCAAGCCGGCGCACCGGCCCCAGGCCGACCCGACCGCCTCACCCGACCACCCCGCCACCGCCTTTCTGCGCACGCTGGTTCCCGTCCTGCGCTCCGCCGTCCCCGAACCGGCGCGGTACGCCGGCCTCGAACTGGTCTGCCGCACCACCTCGGGCCCCCTGGTGATCGGCCGGGTCCCGCTGGACGGTGACCACCCGAACCACCCGAATGACCTCATCGAACCGGCCCAGGCGGCCACCAGCGAGAAGGAGTTGTCGTGACCACCGACGCAGGAACGCGGCTGGACCGGTCCGCTGTGACCCGGGCGGTACGCCGGCCCCGGCCCCCGGTGGTTCCGGTGGCACCGGCGGCCCCGTGGTATCCGCTCTCCTCAAGCCAGTTGGCGATGTGGCTGTTGGCTCAGGTGGAGGGCTCGCACGCCGCGTACACGGTCTCGGCGGTCTACGA